>JAEEPS010000003.1 GCA_016284875.1 Salinivirgaceae bacterium
GCAGGCATCGGTGACGCACTGGGCGCGGTTGCCCTTGGCAAGCATTATCAGGCTGCCGCCGTGGTCTTGGAACTCGTCAACGTAGGGGTCCATACGGCCTGCCGTGGTTGGGCCCATCGAGCCGCAAGCCATTCCTGCAGGCGTCTTGGCGGGTCCTGCGTAGTAAATCGGGTGGTCTTTAATGTACTGCGGAAGGTCCTCGCCTGCATCCAAGCGGGCCTTGAGTTTGGCGTGGGCAATGTCGCGGCCCACGATAATGGTACCGTTAAGGCTCAAACGTGTGGCCACTGGATATTTCGACAGTTCTTTCAGAATGTTGGCCATCGGCTGGTTAAGGTTGATTTTCACAGCATCGCCCTCGCCTGCCTGACGCAATTCGGCTGGAATCAGGCTGCCTGGATTGTCGTCCATCTTCTCAATCCAAATGCCCTGCTCGTTGATTTTGCACTTAATGTTGCGGTCGGCTGAGCAACTGACGCCAAGGCCGATTGGGCAACTGGCGCCGTGTCGCGGCAAGCGGATAATGCGCACGTCGTGAGCCATATATTTGCCGCCGAACTGCGCTCCAAGGCCGATATTGTGGGCCTCGCGCAGCACTTCTTTCTCAAGTTCGACATCGCGGAAAGCGCGACCGTACTCGTTGCCCGTGGTGGGCAGGCTGTCGTAGTAGTGAGTGGAAGCGAGTTTGACGGTGAGAAGGTTCTTCTCGGCCGACGTTCCGCCAATCACAAAGGCGATATGGTACGGCGGGCAGGCTGCGGTGCCAAGTGTTTTCATCTTCTCGACAAGGAACGGAACCAATGTGTCGTGGTTCTGGATTCGGGCCTTGGTCTCCTGATAGAGATAGGTTTTGTTGGCCGAGCCGCCGCCCTTGGTGACGCACAGGAAGCGGTACTCCATTCCCTCGGTGGCCTCAATGTCGATTTGGGCTGGCAGGTTGCATTTGGTGTTCACCTCGTCGAACATTGTGAGCGGCGCGTTCTGCGAGTAGCGCAGATTCTCCTCGGTGTATGTCTTGAAGACGCCGAGCGACAGGGCCTCCTCGTCGCAGAAGCCTGTCCACACCTGCTGTCCCTTCTCGCCGTGGATAATGGCCGTGCCCGTGTCCTGGCAAAGCGGAAGTTGTCCTTTGGCGGCCACCTCGGCGTTGCGCAGGAATGTGAGCGCCACATACTTGTCGTTTTCCGAAGCCTCGGGGTCGCTTAAGATTTTGGCCACCTGCTCGTTGTGCGAGCGGCGAAGCATAAACGAAACGTCGCGGAAGGCGGCATTCGCCATAGCCGTCAGGCCCTCTTTTTGCACTTTCAGGATTTTGTGTCCCTCAAACTCTCCCACCGACACGTAGTCTTTTGTCAGCAAGTAGTATTCTGTTGTGTCCTCGCCGAGCGGGAACATTGGTTGGTAATGAAACTCTGCCATTGTTAATGTTTTAAATTTTATTGATATTCAGATAGATATAATTCAAACAAATTGCCGCGCAAAGCGTTTCGGCATTTGCCAAAGGTACGAATAATGATTTACGAATTGTCGGTTCGTGGTGAATTTATCGCACAGACACGATATTTATCGGGAACGCAGATAACACTGATTGAACGGATTTATGGGATTTTCGCACTGATTACACAGAACACACAGGTAGAGACGCAATGCATTGCATCTCTACAAACCGCACCTTTTTTAACAATTTGCGCGAAAACAATGTAGGGGCGAAAAATGTTTCGCCCCTACCCGTTTACAATTCTTTCAGAATATCTAGAAATTTTGGCAACGTATGAGCCTCTTGCATTTCTGTTTTTTCAAACACCATAAAATAACTATACGCATCACCAGCCATATCTGCCCATTTCCTACCTAATTCTATTTTCCTCTTTGTATTGGTATTATCAAGGTGGTCACCTTTTGTTTCCAAAATAACAATTTTTCCCTTCTTGGTTTTTATTATGAAATCAGGGAAATGGTTATCGAAACCATTGATGCAGAATCCATTTTTACCACTTTGTGGATTACGGTGCCAGAACAACACGTTGTCAAAGTTAGCAACAGCCGAAATCACAGAATACTCAAACGGGTTCATATCACCCACTTCTTCTGTATACAACCCCTTTGGAACACCCACCGCCTTTTTTCCAACAGCCATTTCGCGTGGAAATTTATAAAACGGCATACACTTTAGTAAATCTCTGTCTTTTAATGAATTAAATTCACTGTATTGATAATCAGAAATTAAAGCCCTAATCTTTTCATCAAAAGCATCTTTCACAATATCCTCACGGTCAAACAAGTCGGTCAATTCTTCATCGCTTTTACTTGCAAGGACGCTTTTGATATAATTACTTATGTGTGGTTCGTTTACTTCGGAAAAGTGCAAACGCTTTGCAATTTTAGCGGTTAATTCTTTGCGTTTAGACTCAATTCCATATCCAACAAATATTTCACGCACAATACTATAAATTCTGTCATCCATCTTGTACCGCTTTGGCACATACTCATCTTCTGCCCGTTTCTCAAGGTCAATTAAAGCCGAGTTCTGGTCAATACGATTGAAATTAATATTGCGGTCAGCATTCTCTAATGCAAAGCCTTCTTTAAGCATACTTTTATCAAGCGGGATGTACTCTCCTTCAGGATGGAATAATGAATTTGAGTTGACTTTTATCATAAACACGGGTAGTTGCAGTTGCGCAACATCCTTAAAATCGTTTTTAATTGTGTAGGTTTTCACGTTGCTTCTAATATCTGACGGCACAAGGCTATCGTTATCTACTTTATTATCATTCTCGTATTGCTCGTTAGTGCGAATAGCGCTTTGTACAATAACTTCAATTTCGTTTTGTGCTTGTGCACTATCAGCATTTTCGAGCCGTTCTTTCAAGGTTACAACATCAAACTCATTATCCGCCCCACTATCACCTAAATCATTGTTGTCAAATATGTTTTGTTGCACTATTGGCTTGGTTGGCACGTCTTGTGTCGTTTCGGCAGGCATTTCTTCTGCCACACGCGTGTCTTTGGGCGAGAAACCTGCATTGTTCAAGCCATTTATAACGGACTCCACTGTCTGGCGAAAATCACTCGACGATGTGAAAACGTACGACATATTAAGCAACTCATCACTGTGTTTTGTAGTATATGGCAAACGCAGCACACGACCCAAAATCTGCTCAACATCAATCTGCGATGAACGATTAGCAAGTGATGCCAAAATATATGCAAACGGACAGTCCCAACCTTCCTTCAAAGCATTGACGGTGATAATATAGCGCACTTCGCACGTGTCGCTCATAAGGTCTAAATTCTTGATTTCATCTTTATCGCCTGTTTTTATTTTTATTTGAGATTCAGGAATGCCTGCCGCCACTAGTCGCTGTTTCACTTTATCGAATGTTTCACTGTCGTCATTGCTTCGTGGTTGCGCTTGAAACAGCACAATTGGGCGTATATAACGACCACTCTTTTTGGCCCGACTCTCAAGAGTTCGTTGCATTTGTATTGCACTAAAAATCACATCTTCTGTACTGTTTCGATTATATAGAGCCACTGGCAATTTAACCATATTGGCGTCTTTCAGTTTCTTTGCGTCAACAAAACTGATAATGTTGCTTTTTTCGCGTGGTGTGGCTGTTAGGTCGAGAATGAAACAAGGATTGATTTGGTTTATTGCATCAACACGCATTGGTGAGCCAAAGTTGTGGCTTTCATCAATTATCACTACTGGATTAAGACTCGCAATTGCCTGAACAAGCGATGTTTCATCGGCATTAGCAACTCGGTTTGAATCGTTGACAAACCGTGCGTAAGCCGTCAGGTTTGAATTCTCACGCAACGAGCGCAATCCTTCATCTGTCAAATCGCCTTTCTTGTTTTTTTCGGGAAGAAACGACTGCACACTTAAAACAAAGATTGTCAACTGTTCCTGCACCTGTCTTGGCTGTATGCCTGTGCCTGCAAGCGCTCTTTCCTTATTAACCACTGCCACGCGATTGTTGAAATGCGCGTTTATGCGTTGGCGATAAGGATGTTGCGGGTTACTCAAATTGCGATAAGTTTGTTGCATTATCTGGTCGCTTGAAACAAACCACGCCACCACTTTGGGGTGTTCGGCTGGCAGATGGTCGAAAATGACTTTCAGTGCGTTGGACGCAATAAAAGTCTTGCCGCCAGCCGTTGGCACTTTGAACATTACACGCGGAACGCCAGGCACTGCACTGTTGTCGTACGAGTGAATGAAACGATTATTGCCAATAGTTGAAATGTCAATACCTTTTTTCATCCAAAAATTGGCGTATGCTTTACGCAAATCATTGTCTTCGGCAACCTGTTCCATATAGGCGGCAAGGTCGTTAAGTGTATCTTGTTGGTATTGCTTTAATTCCATAGTTATTGAGTTTAAAAATTTCTAATGTCGCGCGGTATCTTTTTGAAAATAATGTTGTTTGCAGCCAGCCATTCATCGTCAATTACGCATTGGTCTGCATAAATAACGTAGGTTTCAGCCTTCTCGCAAACAATGTTGAGCGTATTGTGGCTTAACGTGGTAATTCGGTCTGGCTCGTAATAGAAATAATACGCCGTGCCGTTGTGGTTGCCCAGCAAATACCGTAGGGCTGTCACAGTGTGGCAGCCGTTTTTCGGTTCATTTTGGCGGCTGCCATTGTATGACAGCCCTACATATGGCACCCGCGTTTCGGTGTACCAAACATATTCGCGCAGTTTTTCGGTGCCAACCGATTCATTCAAATAACCATCTTCGTTGAAGATTGGTTCGCCCAATTCGTAATATGAGAAACTGCCGCCAGTGCCTTCGGTTATACCATTTGTTGTCCCCTTTAGTTTCAGGGTATTATATTCAACTTCCTTTGTAAATTCAACGTAATCATTCTTGTGCTCCTTTTTAATTTCTTCTATTTCATCATTGTAACTACTCCAGTCTTTTATGTTTTTGATTTGCAGTTTTTTAGAATACAACTCTACTTCTTTTTTAGCATTATACCCTTTAATTACTTTTTTCACTCTTTCTGCAGTAAGGTCTTCAGCAAAATCTTCCATTTCAACAAGTATGAATTTGCGGTTGCCTTCATCTTGTTTGTTGAGATTTAAAACGGCGTGCGCCGTAGTACCGCTACCTGCGAAACTATCAAGGATTATGGCATTTTTGTCTTCTCTAAACTGTAGTAAATACTCTATTAAAGAAGGGTGTTTCGGAAAAGTAAACACATCTTCTTTCCCGAAAATATTAGTTAGTATTTTACCTGCTTCTTCTGTTGTGTCAACGCTTACTTCTTTGTCAATAAGATTTCTAGGAATCTCATTCTCATACTCTTTCTTTTTGTATGATATAACTAGATCTTTTGAGCAATCAATTCTTGTTTCCTGTTTTAATTGTTCTTCTAAATATGATTGACTCCACGTAAACCTATTTCTGAACCTAACCCCATTTTTATTTACAAAATTCTCAACTTCCAAATCATCCAATAATTCGTTTGGATATTTTGCGGTTCCGTATGTTCCAATTTTCCAATTGGCTTTTTCTGTCTTAAAATGCAGTGTTTTAGGTGCAAAATATAACTCTGAAATGTTATTTTGTTTCTTTGTTATAGGGTCGTTACTCTTGCTTTCTTTTTTAACACCTCGATAATACTCTGGGGTTTTACTTTTTTCATAGCACAAGACATACTCTAAATTTTTCTTTATTTTCTTTGACAATGCTGGTGGTGTTGCAGAACGATACCAATGCCAAATTCCACAATAGTTTCCCGCCCCGAAAATTTCATCGCAAATAGTTTTCAAATTAGCCAGTTCATTATCATCAATTGAAATGAAAATAGCACCATCTTCCGAAAGTAATTTTTGTAACAATATTAAACGCGGATACATCATACATAACCATTTATCGTGTCGAGAAAGGTCTTCCGCTTCTTTACCTACTACCTGACCTAACCATTTACGAATTCGTGGTGAATCCACATTATCGTAATATTTCCAACCGCCATCTTCTGGTGAAGCACCCGTGTTATATGGTGGATCTATGTATATAAACTTTATACGACCTTCATATTCAGGCAGTAAGGCTTTTAGGGCTTCAAGGTTGTCGCCGTGGATTATTTTGTTTTCGGACTCGTCGCCGCCAAATGTGTACTTTTTGTCTAACGTGCGGAACGGTACCTGGTTGTGGTGGTTCACAACCGCTTCTTTTCCAATCCAGTTTAGTGTGGGCATTGCTTTGAAATTTGTAATTACTAATTTGAAATTTCGCCTATGCCCTTACCTCGCTTATGTCTAACAATGAAAAAGCGTGAACCGCTCGTTGTTTGCTTATTAGAAGTGAGTGGCTCTGGTAAACCGCGGTAATAAGCACGAAACGGCTCACGCCCAAAGGCGTGAACCTCTCGCTTACTTATTCTCCCGATAAAAAATTTACCAGATTTTCTCACTTCGAGAATAAGAGCGTAAGACTCTTAATATAAATATGTTATGCTATCTTATTCTGTTTTTACTCCACTCAATAATGTTTAAACGTTTTATACAAATCAAATCCGCCCCAAAAGCCTTGGTTCGGACTTGCACAAACTTATAAAAGATTCTCAAATTGTGTTAAGAATTCATTCGGCCTTCAAACTGATATTTATTTGAAGTGGGTTTGGGGCGCTCGGAATCATAAAAATTCCCGTTTTACACAAATAAGTCAGGAAAAATGTGACTTTTTACATTTTTCCGCACTTAAAAGTGTAAAACCGCTGTGTATTCTGTGTCCCCGATACCTGTCGGGGCTGTGCGAAAAAAACGTCTCACAGCATTCAAAACCAAAGATTAGCCCGCAAACGCCGCTTTTTCCTATATTTGCGCCCATTAAAACTAACGACAATATGCCGAAGACGCACAAGCAAAACATTATATATCAACTGTTCAGATGTTATCTGCGACTCATTCACGACAGACTTTTCTACAAGCGTGTGCACCGCATCGGGCTTGAAAATATGCCCGCCGAAGGGGTGCCGCTCATTGTGACATCGAACCACCAAAACTGCCTCAACGACCCGCTGGGACTGATTTTCTGCTTCCGCGACCGCAAACCGCACATTCTGGCCCGCGCCGATGTGATTGAATACAACTGTCTGACACGCAAATTCTTACGCAGCATCGGGCTATTGCCAACATTCCGTCTTAACTTCGATGGCGAAGATGCGCTTGCGCGGAACAACAGCACCTTCAGCGAGTCGGAAACATCGCTCATCGACGGCAACACCATTATAATGTTTCCCGAAGGCGTGCACCAAGACAAGCGCTGGCTTGGGCCGTTCTCGTCGGGATACACCAAAATGGCGTTCGAAGCCGCGCAGATGGACAATTTCCAAACCGAAGTGTTCATTCTGCCCTGCTGCAACCACTATTCCGACTACTATGGCATTCAAAATGAATTGATTATAAAAATCGGCAAGCCCGTTTCCATAGCGCCTTTCTACGAGTTGTACAAGACCAAGCCCCGCACCGCTCAACGCGAAGTGAGCGCATTGGTATTCAGTCAGATAGAAAGTATGATGCTGGATATTACCGATTTGGACAACTACGAAGCCATCGATTTTCTGCGCGGCATTTACGGACGGCGGTTTGCATCAGCCAACAACCTGAATCCCAACCATTTCCCCGACCAATTGGAAGCCGACAAAATGCTTGTGGCACAACTCGACGCTCTGAAAGCCGAAAAACCTGACGTTGTTGCCAGCATCTACAACAAAGCATTGGAATACAAACAGATGCTCACCGACAGCCGCATCACCGACCTTGAAGTGGCACGTAACGCCAGCGGAACACAAACCTTGGCTAACGTGCTGTCGCTGATAATTTTAGCACCTGCTTGGATTGTGAGCCTCTGCCCCAACCTGCTAATCTACATTGTGCCAAACATATTCATCAACCGACTGAAAGACAAGATGTTCGAAGGCACAATCCGCTACACGGTATGGGTTCTGCTAACAATTCCGCTCTTCTACACGCTGACATTCGTGCTATCGCTTTGGTTGGCAAATATTTGGGTAGCAATTATTTACACTTCTATGCTTCCCGCATTGGGCATCTTTGCGTGGAACTATTGGCAATTTCTGAAACGCACCTGCCGAATGGTCCGCTTTGGCCGATTGAAAGCCGACAAACGCCAACAAATCAGCAATTTGCGTAGCGAGATTATCGGCTTGCTAAATGAACAAATAACAACTAACAATAAAGGTAAAAGGCATAAGTGAAGTATCTGTTGTCCGATGTCTGTTGTCTGAAGTCAAAAAAAAAATCAAAAATGAAAAAGATAGGTTTAGTAGGCGGCACGGGCCCCGAATCGACACTAATGTACTACAAGGAACTGAACCAACGCATCGACCGACTGACGGGCGGCAAGGCAATGCCCGACATCGCCATCGAGAGCGTCAATTTTCATCGTTTTTGGGGTTATGTTACTGACAATGAATTGGATTTGCTGACCGATTATCTGGTTGAGAAAATCGATTGTCTGGCACGGTCTGGCGCTGAAGTGGTGTCGCTATCCTGCGCCACGGGCCACATTGTGATTGACCGCATCAGGCTGAAAACCAATACGCCGCTGGTGTCGGTTCCCGAAGCGGTGTGCGACGCGGCCGCAGCCAAAGGCTACCGCAAAGTGGGGCTGATTGGCACCATCTTCACAATGGAAAAAGACTATATGAAGAAGCCGTTTGCCAACGCTGGCATCGACGTTATAATTCCCGAACCCGCTGAACGCCAACTGATTGCGGAACGCATCTACCGAGAACTGGAAAACGGCATTGTGAAAGAGAGCACGCTGCGCGAGTTCCAGCAGATAATTGAGCGGATGCGCACCGACGACGGCATTGAAGCCATAATTCTTGGCTGCACCGAACTGCCGCTGCTCTTGAACAACAGCAACAGCCCCGTCCTCTGCCTCGACAGCGTGGATATTCACATTGAAAGGCTGATTGAAATGGCGATGGGGTAAAGAGTAAAGTGTAAGGTGTAAAGAGTAATGGGACTAGTGCCCAGTGCCTAATCCCGATAGTTATCGGGACTATTGCCTTACCTCACAAAAATCGTCCGTCCCACGCGCAGCACAGTTGTCGGCTTGATGCCGTTGAGTTTGCACAAGATGCTGACGGTGGTGCCGTTCTTGTGCGCGATGCCGCTCAGCGTGTCGCCCGACTTGATTTTATAGGTCTTGTGCTGCGACTCGGCCAGCGACTGCTCATCGGTCAGGCCGTAGTGCGAATAGATGCTGAAATAGTGCTTCTTGATGGTGTAGAGCGTGTCGCGCAAAGCGCCCGTCTGAAAATCGACAAGTCGCTCAGGGTCAAACGATTGGCCGTGGTAGCGCACTTCGAAATGCAAGTGAGAGCCCGTGCTGCGGCCAGTGTTGCCACCTTTGCCGATAATCTCGCCCGCCTTCACCAGTTCGCCAACCTGCACATTCCGTGCCGACAAGTGCGCATAGTAGGTTTCAAGTCCGTTGGCGTGACGCAGCACAATCAGGTTGCCGTATCCGCCCGTGCGCTTGGTGTATTCCGACACGCGCACCTTGCCGTCGAAAGCGGCGCGCACAGGGTCGCCAACCTCAAGTTTGATGTCAGTGCCGTTGTGGTTGCGCCCCTTGCGGAAACTGTATTTTGATGTGATTCGGCCCGTGACAGGCGCACAAAAAGCGTGCGTCGAATCGACCAGCATCAAGTCAATCTCATCGGGTAAGTCGCTCAATGACACTTCTTTATAAGAGTGGATATTGTCGTTCCAGAAGAGCGTGTCCATATCGGTGTCGTCAATCACGGGACGGCCCATATCAACATAGTCCCATGTTTTGTTGTTGTAAAGCACAATCTTGACGAACTTGTCGTCGGTGTCAACCGTGTCGATGGCCTCGGGCAAGAAATCGGGAATAGTCTGCTCGTCAGACCCGATGCCTTGCTCCTCATCGTGCCCGTCAGTCTCTGGTTCTTGTCCGAAAGCCAACTGTATGGCTGATAGACAAGCAATTGTAAAAAGAATCTTTTTCAAAACTGTTATTTTTAAACCACGCAAATATCAGCATTTGACCGATGTTCGAAACACCGCCACGAAATAGTAATCAACCGCGATACTAACAAATTATCCCAACCAACCGATTTTATTACTTGTTTTGCAAAAAATTGCGGCAAGAGAATGAACAGTCTGGAATCAAAGGTTGTAACCGCCACCAAATGGTCGGCTCTGACAGAGATAGCATCAAAGTTGGTCTCGCCCATCTCAACAATGATTCTGGCTCGTCTACTCACGCCCGAAGCCTACGGCGCCGTGGCCACAACCACGATTATCATTTCGTTTGCCGAACTCTTTACTGATGCGGGATTTCAGAGATATATCATCCAGCACGATTTTACCGATGACGATGACCGCGACAAAAGCATAAACGTCGCCTTCTGGTCGAACCTGGTAATGAGTCTGATAATCTGGGGAATAATCATCACCTTCCGCTACCCTATTGCGCGAATTGTCGGTAGTCCCGGCCTCGAAACCGCCATTGCTGTGGCCTGCGCCGCCATTCCGATTGCAGCGTTTTCAAGTATTCAGAGCGCCATCTACAAACGGAATCTGAACTTTCGTGTTCCGTTCATTGTCAGGATGATAGGTATTGGCATAACATTTTTTGTAACAATCCCGCTTGTCTTTTGGCTCCGCAATTATTGGGCGCTGATAATAAGCAATTTGATTCAAGGATTAGTTGCAGCCGTTACACTAACTATTTTTTCTGACTGGAAACCGAAACTCTATTATAGTTTCAAGCGATTGAAAGAGATGTTTGGGTTCTGCATTTGGATAATCATTGACCAATTCTTAAGTTGGACCAACAATTATCTCGACATTTTCATAGCCGGCAAAAAGTTTAGTCAACACACGTTGGGTATTTACAAAACATCTATCAATGCATCTAACAAAATGCTGGGAATGTTCTCGAAAAGTTTTATTCCTCTGCTTTTACCCACCTATTCAAAACTACAAAACGATGTTCCCCAACTACGTGCCACAATGCTGAAAATGCAAAAACACTTCAGCATTATATTATTGCCTGTTGGCTTTATCATTTTCTTATACAGCGATTTAATCACAAAAATATTTCTCGGCAACCAATGGACCGAAGCAGCACCGCTGATTGGAATTTGGGGACTGATTCACTGTTTCAGCTTAACAATCAACCGGTTTTGCAGCAATGCATACGTCGCGCTTAACAAGCCTCACATTTCCGTAATTCTTTCTTCTTTATTCGCAATTGTAACCATTCCAACAATACTCATCTCATCGCAATACGGCTTCCAGACAATGTTTGTGGCACGAACACTTACAAAACTTTGGCTACTCTCATTACACTTAATAACCATATTCCTGCTAATCAGTCTTTCCCCATTCAAAGTCATCGGCAACATTTTGCCCGAATTAATGGGTTGCGGGGTAATGATTGCAATCACCTATTCTCTATCAGAATTTTGCGATACGATTGTTTTACAAACAGTTTCGATGACAATTTGTTTTGCCGCTTATTTTGGAATATTGTTTGCCATTAGAAATGAACGGTTCATTATTAAAAATTTATGGAGACAAACGGTAAAAAGCATTATTGGCAAATTTCGGCAATGATTGTTCACTCGCCATATTGATATTATTGTTTGCTTTGTGAAAATGAAAAGCCATTCTTTAGCAAAAGCAACATGGGCAATATAAGCATCATTATTTCAAAAATCCGACAACAGTTAACATTAGACGATTTGCTTTGTCTCATTCTAACCATTTATTGTTCCATAAACGCTTTATGTTCTCTATATATTTCATCTTGTTTTCAAGAAATACGAGGATACGCTATGTTTATATGTCTGATTATTGCATTTATCACGTTCGCCGGATTGAAGATTGTTTTCAAAAAGACAGACAAAATAACTCTTACAAAAGGCAATGACTTTAATAAAAAAGAGTTTTTAATTTATTCATTACTAATACTATTTGCCTGCACAATTTCGATTTTGTGGAACTATCCTGCGAGTATGCATAATGATGCAATGAACCAATATAGACAAGCCTTAACAAACCAATACAGCGACATACACCCAATATTTCACACTCTTATTTTCTTCAAGATACCCACTTTGATATGGCAAAGTTATGCGTCATGCGCCATTTTTCAGTGCCTGTTCATTTCTGTTATATTACTGTATTTCTGCCATTTCTGCCGAGTTTATTTTCTTAACAAAAGATGGACTATCGCACTTCTATCATTTATATTATTGAATCCAACGTTCCTAAAAATGTCGACAACGCCACTGAAAGATGTACCTTTTTCATACTGCATAATGTTAGGGACATTGTTCCTAACTGAAATATTTATAACTGATGGCAAGTGGCTTGAAATAAGACGAAACAAAATTTTATTCTGCCTTACATGCTTTGGTATTGTTTTTTTCAGGCACAATGGAATCGCCAATTTCTTACTGATGATTATACCATTAATTGTGTTTTACAAAGACAACCGCAAATACTTGTTCATTCTCTGTACTGCATTTACAATTTCAAAATTTATAGCAGCACCCATTTTCAATATGTTAGGTGCCAATCAGATTTGGTCAACATCTGAGATTATTGGAGTTCCACTAAACCATCCGTTAAATCAAATTTCGTATATTTACAACAACAATGGTATTGTTTCGGAATACGATAAAGAAATAATGAACAACATCAATAAACTTGAGAATTGGAAAACATATTACAACAAACTCAGTTTTTACAAATTAAAAAAGGATCGCAACGGATATAATGAATCATACGTTGCCAACAACATTTGTGAAATACTAAAAACCTGGATGCATATGGCTTATAATAATCCTGTTTTGGCCATAAAAAGCGAAGTTTTTATCACCTCTGGCATTTGGCGAATATCTAAGCCTTTTAATTTTATGAGCGACAGGCATTTGAAAGTTGAATATTCTAGTCCACAACTCATTTCAAATATTATGGGCAGATATGTACATTTTCTTCAACACACACACCTAAAAAACATAATGATGGATGTGGCGGAAAGTTTATTATTAATTCTATTTTCATTATGCATAACCATCAGAAATATGCGTCGTAACCCCAAGGCATACTTGCCATTCGTTCTTGTATTATCCAATGTAATGATAATAACTTGCATAATTACATCTGGTGCGCCACGATTTGTATATTCGTCAATTCTTTGCGCTTATCCTCTAGTGCTATATGCACTATTCAACAAACAAACAGGACCAACAAATTCTTCAATTATATCAGCAAATAATTGATATGAAAATTGCTATACATCATCGGCCTAACTCCTACAGCGAACTGTGGATTGAATACTGCAAACAACACAATATTCAATACAAGATTGTCGATGCGTATGCAAACAACATCTTAGAGCAAGTTACTGATTGCGATGCATTTATGTGGCATCACCATCTACACCAATACAAAGATCATCTATTTGCCAAACAACTGATTTATGTGATTGAAAAGCAGTTGGGCAAAATCTGCTACCCGAACTATGACACTTGTTGGCATTATGACGATAAGATCGGGCAAAAATATCTGTTGGAAGCCATTGGAGCGTCACTTGTCCCGACCAATATTTTCTACACACGCAACGAGGCTCTTGAATGGATTCAGCACACCGCTTTTCCGAAAGTTTTCAAACTGCGAAGCGGCTCCGGTTCAAAAAACGTACAACTTGTAAAAGATTCTAAACAGGCAAAAAAACTAGTTGAAAAAGCTTTCAGCAGAGGTTTTCAAAAAAACAGTCATCTGATAAGGAGTGTTCAAAGATGGAAACAATACCGAAAAGGCGATTGCACATTTAAATGGTTTTTAAAAGGCATTGTAACCCCCTATTCATACAAGGAACGTTTCCGAAAAGAGGAAATAGGATATGTCTATTTTCAAGATTACATTCCCAATAACGATTTCGACATTCGCGTGTTTGTGATTGGCGACCGCGCAGTTGCAAAAAAAAGGATGAATCGCACAAACGACTTTCGCGCTTCAGGTAGCGGCAATCTCATTTTCGACAATAGTCAAATCGACCTTGAATATGTGAAAACCGCCTTCCATTTAAATAGTGAATTAAAAATGCAAAGCGTGGCCTTCGATTTTCTACAGAGCCCAAACAATATTATCGTCATCTCCGAGATAAGCTACTGTTGTGGTATCGAGACCAACAAAGACTATCCCGGCTATTGGACAGAAGATTTGCAATGGCATGAATGCCGGAACATTAACATTTGCGATTGGATTATTGAAGATGTTATTGCAAAAATTGAAGGCAAATGAAAATCCTTTTTTTCATACACGGACTTTATGGTGGTGGTGCAGAACGTGTCGCTTCAATTTTGCTTAACCACTTCTGCGAGAAACATGAGACTTACGTTGCTGTAAAGAATTTCAAAGCTCCGTTCTACCCTCTCGACAACCGTGTGCATATAATTGACAATCGAATAAAAAGCAAAATAAAAGGTGCAACGCGGATTCCCCGTTTTGTAAAAATGGCTCAGACCATTAAAACCATTAAACCCGACATAATAATATCATTTATCACAAAGACTAACAATAACGCACTGTTTGCCAATCTCTTATTCCGAAAGAAAATTATCGTATCGGAACGGAATACATTAAACAGCGAGCCGTCAAAAGCCCAAAGGTTATTTCGGAAGTTGTTATATCCTCTCGCTGACAGAATTGTTTTTGTCACCACTGAAGACCGCGAAAAAGTAGGTCGCACAAAAAACAACCTGACAATTTACAACCCAACGATGTTCAAATCGTTCGCCGATTACAACAATAGAGAAAAAACAATAGTAACCATAGCACCGGACAGTCGTTGGTATCAGAAAGGTCTTGATATACTTATTCAAGCATGGGACAATATAGCACAACAAAATCCTGAATGGAATTTAGAAATTCACGGAAGAATATATGGCAAACCTCTTCCCGACTCAATAACACAACAAAAACAAATCAGAGTATTATGGAAAGGTTGGACTGACCGCATGGATATAATGTTGCAAACCAAAAGCATTTTCATTTTAGCGTCGCGTTATGAAGGTTGTCCAAATAGTTTGATAGAAGCTATGAGTCAAGGTTGCGCCTGTATTGTTACGGACTGTGAAGGCGAACAAAAAGTAATGGTTGATGACGGCATTGACGGACTTGTAGCAAAAAGCGAAAACGTTGACGACATTGCCGCAAAGCTGCAACAACTAATTGATGACGAGAACCTGCGCCGCCGTTTATCTGCCGGCGCCATTGAGAAAGTGAAACAATTTGACAAAAACACTTTTTTTGCCAAATGGGACAAACTGATTGAAGAAGTAGCCGAAAAATGAGAATTCTGTTTTTTATCAATAAATTATATGGTGGCGGTGCCGAACGTGTAGCATCAATTCTAATGAACCATTTGTGCGAAAATCATGATATTACCGCAGTGGTTTTCGATGACCAAGAAAAATCATATCAGATAAACAGCAGCATATCAATACACAAAATTGCCATTAACAACAAAAGTCGATTTTTACGATTGGTTAACCGTATTGGAAAAATCAGAAAAGAGATAAAAGAAAACTCTCCCGACATTATTATCTCTTTCTTAACACCGGTCAACATCTATGTCCTGACAGCAAACCTGTTTTTAAGGAGAAAAATCATCATTTCGGAGAGAAACACTCTGAACCGCGTGCAATCAAGATTAGTGCGATTGGCGCGAAAAATCACTTATCCGCTGGCAAACAAAATTGTGTTTGTCACCAATTCCGATTGCCGTGATTTCGGATTGCCTCAAAAAAGCCTCTCCATTTACAATCCTGCGGTATTAGTTCCTTTCGGAAACTATGACAATCGTCAGCATACAATAATCACTATTGCACCCGACGACCGCTGGTATAACAAAGGTCTTGACGTGCTCATAAAAGCCTGGGCGAAAATCGTTTCCAACAATCCTGATTGGACATTAGAGATTTGCGGCAGGATACACAACACCAAACTCCCCGACGGGATCACTCTTCAAAATCAAGACAGGGTTAAATGGACTGGCTGGACTGACAATATCGCAGAAACGCTTCGGACTAAAAGCATATTTGTTCTGGCTTCAAGGTTCGAAGGATGCCCCAACAGTCTGATTGAAGCCATGAGCCAAGGTTGCGCTTGTCTGGGCACCGACTGTGAAGGCGGCATAAAAGAAATAATAACCGATGGCACAGACGGACTTATTGCAAAAAGCGGAGATGCTGATGACCTTGCAACTAAACTACAACTGTTGATTGATGATGAGAATCTACGACGCCAACTATCTGCAGGAGCAATTGAAAAGGTGAAACAATTCGACAAAAACACTTTTTTTGCACAATGGGAAAATCTGATTCCTGAAACAGTTGCTGAATGAAAATCCTTGTATTCATAAGTAAACTTCACAATGGCGGCGGTGAGCGTGTCGCATCCATACTACTAAACCATTTATGCAAAAAACATGACGTTGGAGTTGCCGTATTCAACACAAATGAGAAATCATATCCCATCGATGACAAAATCAAGATAACCGACCTTTCCCAAGGCAAAAAAATCAGGCCATATCAA
Source organism: Salinivirgaceae bacterium (assembly GCA_016284875.1). Taxonomy (GTDB): domain Bacteria; phylum Bacteroidota; class Bacteroidia; order Bacteroidales; family SZUA-534; genus RUG13583. Next base: position 16,633 of record JAEEPS010000003.1, read on the forward strand.
CTTGACAGAATCGTAAAATGCAGGAAAACAATCAAAAGTGTTAATCCAGATTTAATAATATCGTTTCTTGTAGGATTGAACAGATTTGTAGTGCCTGCAAATTTCTTAATGCGGAAAAAGCTGATTCTATCGGAACAGACATCAATCCAAGCCAAACAACCATTGTGGGAATGGCTTACCCGCCATATTTTATACCGATTGGCATCAAAAGTGGTTTTGGTTTCGGAAAGTGACTACAATTATGCTAAATGGCTCAAGAACAGAACTTTTATTTACAATCCGTTAAGTTGTTCAACAACACCTAGTAATCTTGAACGCGAGAAAAATATTGCAGCCATCGGCTCACAACAGCGCTGGCATGTGAAGGGGTTTGATATGCTGATTCAAGCATGGGCGAAAATTGCGCCACAACACCCTGATTGGAGATTACAATTTATTGGTTCAAATGACGATAGCAAGATCATCGGCATGGTGAAAGCGTTCAAACTAGAGAATCAGGTTGACTTTTTAGGTTGGACTGACGAGATTGACAAAACACTGCAAACCAAAAGCATATACGTTTTATCATCACGACGCGAAGGTTTCCCCTGCAGTCTGCTTGAAGCCATGAGCCAAGGATGCGCATGTGTGGCATTCGACTGTAAAACAGGACCAAACGAGATTATTACCGACGGCAAAAGCGGCCTTCTTGCCCGCAATGGTGATGTTGATGACCTTGCCGCCAAACTGAAACTATTGATAGAAGACAAAAATCAGCGACAACGATTGGCTACAGCCGCAACCGAAGAAGTCCGAAGGTTTGAGAAAGAGAAGATTATGCAGCAATGGGATGAGCTTATTCAATTGACAGTCGGGCTATAATCTTCTGTTATCGCCCATTTTCGTAAACAAAATACAACATTTTGTCAACAAATGCACACTTATATTATAAATGGGTGTATCTTTATTTTCGGTTTATAGTATAAGGACCGAGTATATAAAGTGATTTAATAACGAAATAATATAATTAATAACCATAAAATAATTGCACTATGAAACGCAGATTTACACTTTTAGCAATTGCAACATTTTTGTCTGGGACATTGATGGCTGCATGGGATGGCAGCACGAAAACCGCACCCACCTCGGGCGACGGTAATTCCGAAAGCACTCCATATCTTATCGAAACAGAAGCCAATTTAGCTTGGCTGGCCAACGAGGTAAACAACGGAACAGCCAATGCAAGCAAATTCTACAAACAAACCGCAGAATTGGATTTAGGCAACAATCCATGGACTCCTATTGGCAACACTCCTACTGGCGACAATAAGAAACCCTTCACCGGCACATACGATGGCAACGGCAAGGTGATTAAGAATTTGTATATTAACGCTCCTACGGCTGATTACAAAGCATTGTTTGGCGGCATAGACGGTGCAACACTTAAAAACATTACAGTTGCAAGCGGATTTGTATATGGCAAACAATATGCAGCCGGCATTTGCGGATTTGCCACAGGTAACAGCAAGATTACATGCTGCGCCAATATTGCAACGGTTTACGGAAAGCAGGAACGCAATGGTGGTGTTGTGGCCTACATCGAAGGAAAAACAAAAGTGAACAATTGCATCAATTACGGTTTGGTTTCTGCATTCAACTATTCGGGCGGTGTTGTAGGTTTCTGCAATAAAACTACTACCGAAGTAGCAAACTGCATCAATGTTGGTCAAGTGTTTGGCATGCGTTACACTGTAGGCAACTGCTTTGGTTATAATAAAGATTTTGGATGCCCTACAACCAATTGCTATTACGACAACCAGATAAACGCATCAGAAGGATGGACGAGAGTAAACCCGATTGAATCAGATTTGGATGTGGCTGACCAAATGGAAGGCAAGCCGACATCAGCAATGACTAGCGGAAACAAACTTGACAACAGTTTTAGTAACGATAATTGGGTATTCACAACAGGAATGTATCCACGCCTAAAAACCAACTATGAACAACCAGCAGTTGTTCTGGCCGCAACACCTGTTTCTTTGTCATCTGGTGACAATGCCGATAATGTTACAAAGGACTTTACGGTTTCCACTGCAAACAGCGTTTCATGGGTAAGTGGAGACACCACGAACCTGACCATAAGTGGCACATCAGCATCAATTCTGAAGAATACAGGCGTTATCCTGACAGCCTCTAAAGAAGGTTACACTAAAACCGTCTACCTTAAGACAAACAAAGCCAATGCAACGGCCATCGGCTCAAGCTCTTCTCCGCTGACCATTGAAACCGAATCCGAATTGGAAGAATTTCGCGAAGCTGTAAACAATTACGGAAGTTATAAAGGATGTGCTGCATACGACGGATTCAAAGGCATTCATTTCATAGTAACCGTTGATATTGAACTTGCTGACTGGACTGAACCAATAGGCATTCATAACTCATTCAAAGGTATTTTCGATGGCAACCACCGCAGCATAAAAGGCATCAATGTTGCACAAACAAGCTATTCAAGTGTTGGAGGATTATTCGGTTGCCTATCGTATGGCGAAATCAAAAACATAACTGTATATGGCTCTGTTAAAGGAAAAGAGCTTATAGGCGGTATTTGCGGCGCCACATTTAATGAGCATATGACAAACTGCGTATCGTATTGTACCATAAATTGTTCAGGGAAGCAGCAAACCGGCGGTATCGCAGGTGACGACAGAGGTTTCTCGACATTCACTAATTGCGAAAATTACGGAACGATAACCGCAGGAATGCGTTCAGGCGGTATCCTGGGCAGAAGCCAGATGGGCACTACTCTTGACGGCTGCAAAAACTTTGGAGACGTTACTGGTAACGACGAAAGCATTGGTGGTATTTGTGGTTCTGTTGCCACTACAACTGGAGGCGGAACAATAATAAACTGCGAAAACCACGGCAAAGTAAAATCAACTTCTGATAAGGGTAAGGTTGGCGGCATTATAGGCTCAATTCCGACAAATGCTACCGAAATAGTTACAACAACCAATTGCATAAACACAGGCATTGTTGATGGCAAATACGCAGGCGGAATCATCGGACACGCTAAAAACGATATTACACTATCAGAATGCTTGAATATGGGCACAATCACAGGAACAACTGTTGGTGGCATTGTTGGATTTAATGAAGATGATTTAACAATCACCAACGCATTCAACGCAGGTGAAATTGCTGGTGGTGCTATTGTTGGTAGCGGAAGCACAACATGTACCAACTGTATTAACATTGGAAAAGCTACATCATCAACATACAGTTTCTATGACAGTCAACTTTTCTCTACCACAGGTGGCACTGGAAAGAAAACTTCCGAAATGACCGGTACCGCTCTGGATTTAGGTTCAGACTGGGATTATAACACAAATATGTACCCAATGATTAAAACGCTGAGCACATCCGATTATATGATTGTTGCAGCATCTGCAATCATTCTTGATGGGAATGACGACATAAATAATGTAAACAAAAATTTCACATACGGCACAGGAGAAGGTGTTGAATGGACTTGCAGCAATCATGACTACATATCGTTTGCAAATGGTACTGGTTACCTTACATATTATAGAGAGGAAGAGGCACCTGAAACACCTGCTTCGGTAACTGTAACAGCAACTAAAAAAGTTAACGACAGCGAAATCAGCAAAACCATTCCACTGACTTTAATTCCTAAAGTTGGAAAAGATTCTCCAGGTGCTACATTATCTTTAACATCAAACGAATTTGTATATGGAACGCAATTCACAGAGGATTTGATGATTAAAGACGTATCAACCGGTTGCCCTGGTAATTGGGAATATAGTATTGCTTTAAATTCCAAACCACACGCAGGTTCGCACACTTTAACTGCAACATTTATTCCATCCAACGACATTTATGATATACAAACCGTTTCTGTTGACTTTACTGTAAACAAAAAAGAGCCGACAATTGTGTGGAACCCACAAGACATAACATATGGTGACACTAATTCTGACAGTAAGATTAAAAACGCCGTAGCCAAAGATGGCGATGATGTTCTCACTGGAATTTACACTTATAACATTCCCGTTCTTACTCCTGGCGAAAAAATTGTAACTGTAACGTTTAGCAACACTAACTATGAAATTACAACGATTTCTGAGGAAAAGAACACTCAAAAGACCATCAATGTTAACACCGCCACACCTTCAATTACATGGGCGGATCCTGCCCCAATCGAATATGGTACTCCACTATCGGCATTACAACTTGGTGCAGTTTCTGGTGTTAATGGTAGATTCAAATACTATATCGGCAATGATGAAGTTAATAATGGCCTTGTACTACCAGTCAATACATATACACTGAAAGCAGAATTCACACCATCTTCTTCCAACTATGGACCTGCAAGCACCACCAGAACATTAGTTGTTAACAAAGCTCCTGCCACCATCACATGGGACGAGCCAGCCAATATAAAATTTGGCACAGAATTGTCTGAAACACAACTGAATGCCTCCGTCAAAGGCATTAATGGAGCAACAATTACTGGAACGACCCAATACGAGCCAGCAGCAGGCACCATACTCAATGCTTCCGAACAACCTCAAACACTAAGATTCACGTTCACTCCAACTGGCGATGATGCCAATAGTTACAGAGTAACAACGAAAGAAGTTGAAATCTTCGTAGAGAAGGCAACTCCTGAAATTTCGTGGAGCAATCCTGCTAACATTACTTATGGAACATTATTAAATTCCAATGATCATTTGAATGCATCAGTTGTTGGTACTATAAGTGGCACATACACCTATACACCTGCTGCAGGAACCAAGCTAAATGCTGGTGATAATCAAATTCTTAGAGTTGATTTCGTTCCTAATGGCTCAGATGCGAATAACTATGATCCGACTTATAAAGAAGTTAGAATCAATGTTTCAAAAGCCAAAGGAACCATCAATTGGGAAAATCCTGCCAACATTACGTATGGAACATTATTGTCAGAAGACCAACTGAACGCAAGCGTTAGTGATGTTAATGGTGAATACACTTATACTCCTGCATTAGGCACCAAACTCAATGCTGACGAAAATCAGGTACTCACTGTTGTATTCACTCCAACAGGAGCAGATGCTGATAATTACTTATTCGAGCCCAAAACGGTTACTATTAATGTTGATAAAGCTACTCCCAAAATTAATTGGAACAATACTGATGTCATTACATACGGAACACCGTTGACTAATGCAACGGCTAATGTCGGTGGTTCATTCGTTTATAAAGAAGGTACTACCGAAATTCCAAACCAAGCAACATTAAACGTTGGTAATCATACAATTACAGTTGAATTCACTCCATCGGATGGGGAAAACTATAATTTTATTTCAAATAATTATACTATTTCTGTAACAAGCGCTACCGCAAACTTAACATGGACGCCAGTAGTTACTGAAATTACCTACGGAGATCCACTCTCAGCCGTACTTAACGCAAATACTACAACAGGCGATAATGGTGCTATTATTTACAAAGAAGGCGAAACTATTGTGACTTCAGAAACTATTCTCAATGTCGGAAGCCACAATATCACAGCCATTCTGCCTGCAGCTGGCAATTACAACGAAGCTACGGTTAATCGCACAATCACTGTAAAAAAAGCCGATCCTATAATCTCATGGACTCAGCCCGCACCAATCACTTACGGAACTGCATTAAATGCTGATGATCATCTGAATGCATCATCCGAAGCACCAGGAACTATCACCTATAAAGAGGGTGGCAATAATGTTAAAATTGGAGATATACTTAATGTTGGAGAACACACCATTACTGCAACTTTGCCTGAATCTGACAATTACAACGAAGGTACTGAAACGGCTATTATTGTGGTGAATGCAGCTGACCCGAACTTGTCATGGACACCTGTTGTTACTGAAATCACTTATGGGACAGCTCTTTCTGATGCCCAACTTAATGCTGTCACTCCTACTGACGGCACAATCACTTACAAAGAAGGCGAAACTGTTGTGACTTCAGGAACAATTCTCGATGCAGGCGACCACACCATCACGGCCACACTGCCAGCTTCGGGTAACTACAATGAATCCACTTCTCAAGCTGTAATCAAGGTGAAAAAAGCAGATCCTGTTATCTCTTATGAAGTGACGGAAGACCTCTCATATGGTGCAACTGCCACAGATATTGAAAACAGCATTAATGCCTCAGCAACATTCAATAATGTAACATTAGATGGCGATTTCAGCTATAGCATTCCTGCAACATTGAATGCTGGTTCAAAAACTGTCACTATTACGTTTACGCCAAATAATACAAATAATTTCAACGTGGCAACCATAAAAGCAAACATCACTATTAACCAAGCATCACCAGTTGTTACGTGGGACGTTCCTGCAGAAATTACCATTACCTACGGAACGGTTTTGACGAAAACTCAACTGAAAGCCACAACGAATGCCATCGGTCAATTCAGCTACCTTCTGGCTGAAGGCGGAAATGCACTGGATACCATTATTGATGCGGGTACATATGTTGTAAAAGCTGTCTTCTCTGGTTCTATTAACTACGCTCAATGGGAAGATTCGAGAACAGTAATTGTTGAACAAGCCGTTCCTGCAATCACTTGGGAGCCGAATGCTGTTGCTTGGGGCGCATCGGCAGAAGAGATTGACAGCAATGTCAAGAATGCTGTGGCGAAAGACTCGAAAGGCAACGTGCTTGAGGGTGAGTTCACATACATTATTCCTGAACTTACGGCTGTTGGCGAGGCTGAGGTTAGCGTGACATTCGAGAACAAGAATTACAAATCCACTTCTGCGACAACCAAGACTCTAAATGTCACAAAGGCCAATCCTGTCATTGCTTGGACACCGCAAAATATCACCTTCGGGGCATCAGTTTCTGAGATATTGAGCAAAATTGATAATGCCCAAGCATCATATAACGGCGAAGAAGTGAAAGGCGCGTTCGAATACGACACTAACATTCCGAACCTGAATGCAGGAACACATGTCGTCACTGTTAAGTTTACGCCACAAGACGGCGAGAAATTCAATGATGTGGAAGAAACTGCAGAACTCACAATTGAAAAAGCCACCCCGACAATCGTTTGGGAACCGAAAAATGTCACTTATGGCGCTTCATCAGAAGAGATTGCCGCTGCATTGGAGAATGCCGAAGCACAATTCAATGGTGAAACTGTGAGCGGAGACTATGAATACATTCTTCCTCTTACAACCGATTTGCAAGTTGGCTTGGAAGAAATGGATTTAATTGCCGTAGTCACATTCACTCCGACAGGCGATGATACTACTAACTTTGAGGCAGTCTCAACAATTGTAAATGTAGTTGTTGAAAAAGCAACTCCAGTAATCACTTGGAACACTCCAGAGGATATTACTGTCGGAACAGCCTTGAGCGCTGCCCAACTGAACGCGACAGCAAATGTTGAAGGCGACTTTGTTTACACTCCTGCCGCTGATGCAGTTTTGGAAGTTGGCGAGCACCAGAAACTCTCGGTTGTGTTTACCCCGACTGATGCTGTTAACTACAACAGTGCCAGCGACTCTGTCTTCATCAACGTCAAGGTAGCATCTGCTGATACAACTCAAATTGACTCGACTGCTGCAATCGTCTGGGCACCAAGCGCCATTGTATATGGCACACCTGTTGGCGAGACATTCAACGCCACAGCCAAAGTGGAAGGTGAAATTACCTACTCGCTGGCAGCCGACTCTATCCTGAATGCTGGTGAATATAAAGTTACAGCAAAACTGTCGCCTGTGAATGGCAACGTCACCACAATTGAAAGAATTGTCAAGGTAGCCAAAGCCGAACTGACAGCAACTGCTGCCAACGACACCATCATGCAAGGTGACACAATGCCGAAGTTTGAGATTAACTACACTGGTTTTGTTGGTAACGACAACGCAGCCAGCCTTACCACCGCTCCTACTGCCACTTGCAGTGCTTCGACCGACACGGTCGGCTCATTCGAGATTGTGGTTTCGGGCGGCGAGGCCATCAACTACGACTTCAAACATGTCAATGGTTTGCTGACAATTCTGGCCAAAGGCGACACTCTGCCGAAACCAAATGACACAACAGGTGTTGCAATCATCACTTGGACACCAGCCGTCAGAATAATTACTTATGGCACGCTCATCGATTCAACAATCCTGAACGCAACAGCAAATGTTGAAGGCACATTCACCTATGCGGCAAGACAAGAGATCATGACTGTATATGATACAACTCCGGGAGAAATAGTCTACGAATACATCACTCGCAGTCTGGCCATTGGCGACACTCTGAATGTTGGCAAATACGACCTAATTGCTACATTCACCCCTGCTGATTCAACAATAAAGGCTGTTAACGACACCATTACGCTGATTGTCAACGAGGTGAATGGTTCTATCATCTCTTGGGCACCAGCCGTCAGCACAATTACCTATGGCACGCTCATCGATTCAACAATTCTGAACGCAACAGCAAAAGTTGAAGGCACATTCACCTACTTGGCTGTGAAAATTGAAATCAACGAAATAGTATTCACTCCAGAGGATGCTCCTACCGAGCCAGTATTCGACACTGTTTACACAACTCGCAGCCTTGCCGTTGGCGACACTCTGAATGTAGGCACATACGGACTGATTGCCACATTCGTTCCTGCCGATTCAACAATAAGTGCTGTTAACGACACTACTGCACTGATTGTGAACAAAGCGGTGCTGAAGGTTTCGGTTGCCGATGCCACAATAAAGCAAGGCGATAACATGCCATCGTTCAATATTGACTACGAAGGCTTTGTATTAGGTGAAAACCCCGCCAATCTGAAATTTGCTCCCAATGCGAAATGCGATGCCACAACCGCCAATGCAGGAACGTTCGACATCACCCTATACGGCGGACTTGATGACAACTACGAGTTCGAGTACAAGAACGGCAAGTTGACCATTCTCAAAGATGAAGATGTTGCCATCAACGAGTCAGCCGCAATATTCGAAGTGTACCCGAACCCGTCGAACGGAGCATTCTTCGTCAATGCTGGCGACGACGCACAAGAGGTTCGCATCTTCAACTCAACTGGCAAACTTGTGAAGGTTGAGAACATCGAGGGCGTTACCCGCATCGATATCAGCGAGTATGCCAACGGAATGTACTTTGTCAAAGTCGGCAACCAGACAAAGACTATCATCAAGCAATAATGCAAGATTAAATATCACATAAACGGTCAATGTTCAACATTGGCCGTTTTTGTTTTATTTTGCACTGATGGAATCCGCGGTAAAATATATTATTGATTTTCTGCTGAAGGGGAACAGCCATTTGGCTTCGCGTGTCGGTTACACAAAAAACGAATCGCTGTTCGCAAACTACAGCGTTGTCATTGTGCCATCGGGCTTTTTCGATGCGGAAACCTACGGAACACTGGCATCGGAACCGCAACTGCCGCTCAAAGAATTCAACGGCACCCCTATCCTATTCGGCACCGAGGAAATCAAGAGGCAAGAAAGCACCATAGTTATCCATGCCGACCTGGTTGCAAGCGCCTTTTTTCTGCTTTCGCGATACGAAGAATTCATCCATCCTGCCGACAACCGCGACGCTCACGGCCGCTACGTGGGGAAAAATTCGCTACCATGCCGCGCCAAATTCATCAACCGCCCGATTGTTGACGAGTACGCCGACATACTGCTGAAATGCCTGTCGGAAGCGGGTTGCGATGTCAAGTTTCCGCCTGCAGCCTATAGAAACATCTATCTCACTCACGACATTGATTTCCTGACAAACTATCGGCATTTGCGCGGTTTTTTAGGTGGAATAAAGCGTAATTTATTGTCGCCGAAAGGCTTATGCCGAATTGCAAAATCGGTATTCAGTTTAGAGAAAGACCCTGCTTTCACATTCCGTTGGATTTTGGGGCAAGACAGTAAAGTGGCTGACGCTCAACAGGTTTACTTTGTAAAATCTGCTGTCAGCCAAGCCGCCGCCGACTATCCTGGCTACAATCTGAACGGAAAAGACTTCAAAAAACTTTCGCAACTGCTGAAGGAGAACAACTGCAAACTTGGTCTGCATACCAGTTACAATTCGGCTAACCATCTGGAATACATCAAGATGGAGAAGGTAAAATTGGAGCAAAGTTTGGGGATGACTGTAACCGCCAGCAGATGGCACTTTCTTCGAACCACACAACCATTTGATTATAAAGAACTTATATCAGCAGGAATAACCGACGATTTCACAATGGGCTACGCCGATACAGCAGGTTTCCGTTTGGGAACATCGCGCGCAGTGCAATGGATAAACCCTGAAAATCTTGAAGTTACGAATCTAACGATACATCCGCTGACGGCCATGGACTGCACGTTCAGCAATCAGGAATACATGAATCTGACAGAAAGCGAAGCCGAAGAAAAAATCGTCAGTCTGCTGAATCAGACGAAAAAACATAATGGCGAAGTGGTACTTTTGTGGCACAACACCGTTTTTTCAGAATTAGACGGAGGTTATCATAAATCGCTATATACCAATATCATAAAAGAATTGGCAAGATGAGGATTCTCACAATCATCGGGGCAAGGCCGCAATTCATCAAAGCCGCAGCCGTCAGCAGCGCCATAAACGCGCACAACAAGCAAGGCGGCAACCGAATCGATGAGTTCATTCTGCACACGGGCCAGCACTACGACCACAATATGAGCCAGATATTCTTCGACGACCTTGCGATTCCGAAACCCGCATGGCAACTCAACTGCAGCGCCATGATGCCCGAACCGATGTCGGAAGAAATCATTGCAACGGTAAAAAGCGAAAAGTTTGATTGTGTGCTACTTTACGGCGATACCTACTCAACTCTGGCGGGGGCTTTGGCAGCCGAAAAACTGCAAATTCCAATAGCGCACATCGAGGCTGGACTGCGCAGTTTCAACAACGCTATGCCCGAAGAACACAACCGCATTGAGACCGACCGACGCGCCAATTGGCTGTTCTGCCCCACCCGCACCGCCGTGAAAAATCTTGCGGACGAAGGACTTACACACGGAGTTCATCTGGTTGGCGATGTGATGTACGACGCCGCACTCATGTTTGCAGGCATTGCCAGCAAAAAATCGGACATCCTGACACATCTGAACCTTCGCGAAAAAGATTTTTATCTAGCAACAATCCACCGCGCTGAAAACACAAACAGTGATAAGTTAACAGATATATTTTCAGCACTTTCCGATGTTGCAACAGTTGAAACGCCGATTGTTCTGCCTCTGCATCCGCGAACACGAAATGTGATTGAAGGCGATGCTTGTCTGAAAGCGCTGGCATTTGGCAATAATGCGATAAATATCATTGAACCAGCCAATTACTTGGATATGATTATGCTTGAAAAAAGTGCCAAACTGATTCTGACCGATTCGGGCGGCATTCAGAAAGAAGCATATTTCCACCAAACACCTTGCGTCACACTGCGCGAAGAGACCGAATGGGTGGAAACCGTCAGTGCTGGGTGGAACAAGATTGTGGGAACCGATGCCGAAAAAATCAAATCTGCAATAAACTCGCCATTTGCCAAACTGGCAATAACCGATTATGGTTCAGGCGATAGCGCACAAAAAATCATCAAGATACTATGCAACGGAAACTATTGATAGTGTGCGACGCCTTTCCGCCCGATTTTGCTCCGAGGGTTGGTTACCTATGCAAATTTCTCGATTCCGACTACGATATAACTGTTGTAACCGAAGAAACAGGTCATAACTCGTGGCCTGTGAGTTTCGAACGGCAGAATTTCTGCATTCACAAGTTCGCACTGACATCTGCTAACCCGCTGATTTGCAATTTTCAAGCCATTGGCGACTATCTGTTTTCACGCAAAGACCGCAAACTATATAAACAAGCCATCAAAATATTGAATGACAGCCGTTTCGATATGGTTTGGTGCACAAGTTATTACATTTTCCCGCTCCTTTGCGGCAAAAAACTTGCACAACACTTCAACATTCCGCTCTGCATCGATTTGCGCGACATCAAGGAACAGGAAGCAAAACCCATTGGTTTGCATAGAATTAGACATTTCTTCCGTCTGCAATGGCTGAACATTTGGCGCCGAAATCGGATACTGAAATCGGCCCAGAGCGTGACAACCATTTCGCCATGGCATGTTGAAACGCTGTCGAAATTCCACAACAATGTCCACCTTGTTTACAACGGCTACGACGACGAGGATTTCCGATACAAAGAGACCAAAACCGACTATTTCACAATCACTTACACAGGTCGAATACTCGATTTGAGTTTGCGGAATCCGATTCTGCTTTTTGAGGCGGTGCGGGATTTATGCAAGAACGATGATTTTGCCAAAGCATTAAGAATCAAATGGTTTCTTGATGATGCAAGCATGAAGCAAATCGGCGGACTGACCGCAAACTATGGGTTGACAGCGGTCACTGAAATGCACCCCACAATATCAGCCAAAGAGATGCCTGAAGTGCTGAACAACAGTTCGATAGCACTTGTTCTGACCAACCTGTCGACCCCCAAAGGCCCGCACGGCATCATGACCACAAAATTCTTCGAAGCCCTGGGCTGCGAAAGACCTATTTTGTGCGTCCGCAGCGACGAGAGTTGCCTTGCCGCTGCCATTGCCGAAACAAACGCAGGACTTGCAGGACGCGATGTTGAAGAAGTTAAAAACTTCATTATTAGCAAATTCCACGAGTGGCAGCAAAATGGTTTCACGCATCAGAATGTCCGACTGAAAGAACAATTCACCCGACAAACGCAAGCCGTTCAATTCAAGGAAATCTTTGAACAAACCATACAGAAGCAATAACTCTATTGCATTGCAGGACACCACAATGTTTCTTTTCTGTTGATAAAATGCTGTCGGCAATCAACGCTCGCCGATTACCTTTGCCAAAAACAGCGATTATGCCACAGATTGTTGAAAACGCACGACTTAAAGAGTTGAATTCGTTCGGGTTAGATGTGACAGCCAAACAACTTTGCATCTACCATTCGCCCGATGACATCCGTCAACTCATCAGCCAGATTGGCGCATTGACCGACAAGCGGATTTTGATTCTCGGCGGCGGATGCAACATCTTGTTTGTCAACAATTTCGATGGCATTATAATCCATCCTAACAATTCGGGCATCAGCATTGAGAGCGAAACCGACGATTACTGCCTTGTGAAGGCTGGCGCAGGAACCGTGTGGGATACGCTTGTAGAATGGGCTGTTGAGCGTAATTTGGGCGGAATCGAGAACTTGTCGCTTATTCCAGGAACTGTGGGCGCATCGCCAGTGCAGAACATTGGGGCGTACGGGTGCGAAGCCAAAGACGCAATTGAGCGTGTGAATGTTGTGAGCCTGACCGATGGCTCAACCTCCACTCTAACCAATACCGAATGCCGTTTCGGCTATCGCGACAGCGCGTTCAAGCATGAGTTGAAAGATAAGTATCTGGTTGATTCTGTGGTATATCGACTATCGAAAAAGCCGCAGTTTGTGACTCACTACGGCAGTTTGAGCGGCGAGATTGAAAAACTTGGCGGACCATCGCTACGCACTATCCGTCAGGCAATTATCAACATCCGCAACAGCAAACTGCCCGACCCGAAAGTGCTTGGCAATGTGGGCAGTTTCTTCAAAAATCCGACTGTTGATGCTGCTGTAGCAGAAAAACTTCTAGCCAAGTTTCCCGACATGGTCACCTATCCTGCTGGCGAGGGCCGAATGAAGATTGCCGCTGGCTGGATGATTGACCATTGCGGACTGAAAGGCTACACAAACGCTGCAAAAACGGCTGGTGTGCATACGCAGCAGGCTTTGGTGCTCGTCAATCTGGGCGGTGCCACAGGTCGCGACATTATTGATGTAGCGCACCACGTACAAAACGCTGTGTATGAAAAATTTGGCATAAAAATCGAGCCTGAAGCAATTGTTATTTAGACTACAGACTTCGGACAATGGTCGTAATTCGTAATTCAAAATTCGTAATTAACTAATACCCAAAACCTAACATCCAATCCCCAACTTCCATGACTTTCACCATCATACTCGACTACATCGGAACTTTCGCTTTCGCGATAAGCGGAATCCGCATGGCGGCGGCGAAGAAATTCGACTGGTTTGGCGCCTACGTTGTCGGGTTGGTGACGGCTGTGGGCGGCGGCACCATCCGCGACCTTTTGCTCGGTGTCACACCTTTTTGGATGCTTCAGCCTTCGTATTTGATTGTCACTGGGTTTGCGCTTCTGGTAGTGATAATTTTCGGCAAACAATTGGTGCGTATGAACACCACAATGTTCCTGTTTGATGCCATCGGATTGGGCCTATTCACTGTTGTGGGATTCGAGAAAAGCCTTGCCGCGGGATTCCCCATCTGGGTGAACATCATCATGGGTACGCTCACTGGCGCAGCGGGAGGCATTCTGCGCGACACGCTCATCAACGAAGTACCACTCATATTCCGCAAAGATGTTTATGCAACTGCCTGCATATTAGGAGGTTTCATTTTCTTTGTCTGCCAAAAAACGGGGATGGGCAATGCCATGTGCGAGATTTTGAGCGCATCATCGGTTATTCTGATTCGCATTTGGGCCGTACGAAAAAGTGCCAGCCTACCGCTGATGAAAGACGACTCCGCCGATGAAGACGAAGCGCTGAAAGGGCGAAGTTGAGTATCAAATGTATTGGTTACTTAACCAACTTAGTATCAAGTGTATAACTAAAATTTGGTTTTTGCGACTTGGGACTAAAAACGAAAGCGTAAGAAAAAAGATTCTCTGAGTTAAGAATGCTCATATTGCTTCCCGCACAACGGTGATCAATATTATAATCTCCTTTATAGATCTTATACTTTTGGGGTAATGTCAAATCCATTCCCATTATTCTGCATATAACGGAATTGTAATTATTGACCTTGACAAGCATATTGCCTTGATCATCAGTTATATCCTTAAATGCGCCATCAATTCCATCGCACCCCAAAGCCTTAAAGAAGTAACCTATTATTCTTTTGCACTCATCCGCTCTTTTGATATCTAAAGAATTAATATACTGCACCATACATTGTATTGCCGGCGTTTTTTTTGACGGGTCGAGCCAATGCCACCAATCCAAAGCGTTATCTCTATACGGACCTTGAGTTGAATACAAAGCGTCATCGGCCCTTAACAATACTTGGCCTGCCGTTGTAACATGTTTTTTGCCTTTAATAATGAAGGCATATTTGGTGGACAAATTACCAAAATCGACATTAATGCCCTCTTTGGCCATCAAATAAGCCAAGTAGTGGCAAGTGCCGAAAGGATACTTGTGGTAATAATCGCTCTGCATATCACCCAGAAAAGTCCTTTCACGATCTAAATTCGGATTCATTTTTGAACACGTGGCTTTTATCTTTTCGTGATGCTTTCTGTCAAAGGCAATAATGTGTTGTTCGATACATACAACATCAGGGCGGTTAACATACAAGTCAATATAGATAGGGTCGTATATCGATTTTACTTCCGAAGAAACCCAAACTGTCTCTCGACTATTGCTGAACCCCACCACTTTGCAACCATAATATTTCTGCAGCAACATGCCTGAAAGGAAACCATCAATGTCAGTATTGATGATAATATTCGGATTTTCAGAAAATAAACCTTTAAGTGTCATGTCTTTATTTTTAGCGCTTAAGTTCCTGTCGCTTTGTTTTTCCCGGTTAGTAAAGATTTATCCGCGTCGATTGTCTAACTAAAATGTTGATAATCAATTATAAACTTAAAACTTATTACTTTTCGAATATTTTTCCCGCAATTCCTTATCACCAAACATGAATCGTGCAAAGAAGTTTACCAAGCCGACATTGATACTATTGCCAAATTGCTTATATGCTTGCGACTCTTTGCTGTCATATTCAAAAGAATCAGGAAAACTCTGTAATCTGGCACATTCCCTTGGTGTAATGAATCGTTTTCTTTTTCCCACAATGCTTGTCTGAGTAATTGCAACCAGAGCGGGAAAATATGTTCCGGACTTTACACGCAATCCCGATGGCCGTATCTGCATAATATTATCCCAAATATTGGGATTATTGCCGTTCCCTGCCTGCCATTCCAATTTTGCTTTTGCGCCGAAAAACAACTTGTTTTTTCTTGCTTTGGGCAACCATGTTGCAAGAAAATCCTTGTTATTGTTCCACAGTTCATTGTTCTTGACAACGAAATTCTGCAGCCACTTAGGTTGCTCGTTGAATGTTTCATAATATGGATTCTCTTCAAACGGGCAGAGACAATCAGCCCAAACAGGGAAGCCTGGCAACTTATCACATTTGATATTTTGGATAAATACATTCCAATTATCAATCCATTCAATTTGATCTACGGTCAACTTATATTTGTCCAAGTTGGGTATCTCGTTATCATTCAAGAGAATATCCTCAACCGAGCATTGTGGTATCTTATTTATGTCAAAATAGAATTCGGGCAACTCGCCAACATCTTTTCTAACACACATGATAAAAACCCTCTCCCGATGTTGCGGTACCCCTATATAATGCGGGCTAAATATCACTGGCTCATCAATGACGTTGTACCCCAATTCAACCAAACTATCGTGAATCACCTTCCAGGTATTGCCGTGGTCGTGCGTCGCCAGGTTTCTAACGTTTTCCAATAATGCATATCTGGGTTGATGATACTTCAAAATTCTGCAAATATCGAAAAACAGAGTTCCTTTAGTCTCATCAGCGAAACCAAGCCTCTTACCCGCCTTCGAAAATGCTTGGCAAGGAAAACCACCACATAGAACATCGTGAGGCGGTATGTCTTTGGCATCAACTTTAGTAATATCGCCATCGGGAACTATTCCATAATTTCTTTCATAAGTCTTTCTGCAGTCCGCATCAATATCACAAGCATAAACACACTCTCCTCCAAGATCTGTCATTGCTTGATGGAACCCTCCTATTCCACAAAACAAGTCAATAAACTTAAAACCTTTTTCTATATTCATTTCTCTATTGTTGCAAAGGCCAAAATAATAAAAGGATAATTACACCGCAAATCTCAAATGAGTCTTATGCCACTTTTGCGTGCATTTGATGCTCTGTAGAAAATGAAAGAATCATTACTACCTTTCTTAAAATACTGAACACCAAGTAATTATAACAGTATATTCAGTCGCACTTTTTGAAAATTTCCAGTCACAAATTTGGAACGGATTTATGCCATTTTAGTGGTATTTTCCAAAAAACAAGAAACCCCAATCCATTAAGAATCAGGGTTTTAACTTTTTGCCATTTTTGCTTTGCGGAGAGAGAGGCTCTATCACCATTGGTAAAACTGGATATCATTATTATTAAATAATTCATTAATTATCTGCATTTTATTGTATTTTATAATAAAGGTTACTATCTTTGTTGTGTGAGTTTAAAATAAAAAGCGTGTGTAAAAGCGTGTGTAATTTTTAATATCAGTTTTGTATGTACGATTACATTAAAAGGTGCATAAGTTTTGTCATTGAAAACCGGAAGAAAGATGGCGCCACGATAAACAAAAATGTTCCAATCAGAATGATTGTCCGCTTTCAGGCGAAAAGAATTGATTTTGTTACCGGGTACAGAGTCGACTCGAATAAATGGGATGGCGACAAACAGCTTGTCAAAAATGGCACAATCAATAAAGATGGATTGTCGGCCAGCGAGATAAACCAGAAATTAAGAATGCAAGCGAATGCCGTAGAAAAAGTCTTTTCTCTTCTTGAAGAAAAAGGTGAGTATAGACCTTCGGTTGATATTGTAAAGAAACTTGTTTTGGCCGAAATCGATAAGACCAAAACAGTGGACGAAATAGATAAGGTAATTAAAAAGACCGATATCGCTTCCGTCTTTTCCGAATTTGTTGAAACAGCAAGTAAGGAAAACCATTGGAGTGCGTCGACCAAAGAAAAATTTCACGGCGTGAAAATGCATATTGAAGATTTTGCACGAAAACACCGCCTCGCTTGTCCAAGTGATTTCAAAACAAAAGAACTAAAACAGTATGTCGACTTCCTCCAGGATGATTGTGACATGTGCAATAGAACAATAAGCAAGCAGGTGGGATTTCTAAAGTGGTTTTTGAGGTGGGCCTTCTCGAATGGATATAGCAACAATAAAGACTTTGATTTGTTCAAGCCTAAATTGAAAGTCGTTCCCAAAAAAGTCATATTTCTCACTCCTGACGAATTGAAGAAATTGGAGGATTGCTATATCCCTGACACACAACAATATTTGGCAAGAACTCGTGATGTCTTCCTATTTTGTTGTTATACAAGTCTTAGATACAGCGACGCATATAATTTGAGGAAGAGCGATATTAAAAACGGACACATAGAAATAACAACTATTAAGACTGCCGACAGCATTCGCATTCCTCTTAATAACGCTGCCAAGGCAATACTCGCGAAGTATCAAGATATACCATTTGAATATGATAAGGCGTTGCCAGTTGTGTCTAACCAAAAAATGAACGATTATTTGCAGATTTTGTGCAAAATGGCCGAAATAGATGACCCTGTTCATGAAACATATTATCAGGGCGAGGTAAGAATGGAAAGAACAACACCGAAGTGGCAGTTGATAAGTACTCACGCCGCAAGAAGGACGTTCATTTGTCGTGCGCTTTCGTTGGGGATACCCCCGCAAATAGTCATGAAATGGACCGGGCACTCCGATTACAAAGCGATGAAGCCTTACATTGACATTGCTGACCAAGACGTTGATAATGCAATGAATAAGTTTCATTTTAATTAACAAACCTATGATAAAGGAAAACAACCGTCTTTATTACGACGTAAAAGAGATTAGAGATGACGTGATTAAAAGTTTTCAAGGCACAACAGAAAACTATGATAGTTACTATTTAGAGTTTTGGGAAGAAATTGGGAAAAAATGTTATGATTTCTGCGAAAAATACAAACTCTCCGATGAAAGTGGCTATGGTAAAAAAGTTGAAGAATTCATATCAGAATGCGACAATGTATCTAATGTTAAAAAAATAGCTGATGAAGTATTAGTTAAATTAGAAAAAATCGGTGATAATAACCCATCATTAGATGCATTTTTCTCTCGTATACGGGATAAAAAACGCGTCATGCTTCAAGCGGAAATTGAAGTGGTGTTGAAAAATCCTTCAAACAATAATATAGGAATTGATGAGATTGTGATTAAACATCCAGAATTAATTGACCTGCAAAAAAGAAAAGACAACATTGCTCACTATTACTTCAATCATTTTCCGATGATCAAGAAAATATGTGAATTTATTCGCTCAGAAATAGCCAACACTACTGAAATTCCCCAAAAGACGCACAAAAAACAGAATGACACGTTCATAAACCAAAACAATACCACAATTCAAAACAACACTGCGATTCTAAACAACAACCAAGTTCTCGCGGAACAAAACCTGCGAAATTTTGTAACACAAAATATTGCAAGCATATCTGGTGACAAAGAGAATGTTTGCCCGTTGAATAAAAAGTGTGCAATAAACTATTTTGGAGAGAATCTGCTTAGAAAGATAAAGCAAAGTGTTGTAATTCAGGATATGATTGTCAACTATGATGAAACCAGTCTGATTAAATCCATTAACCTTCGTCCCGATGCTTATGTAGAAATAAAGCGAGGATATACCCCCCAATTGTTTGCATTTATTAATATATTGGAATGTGAGTTAGAAAAAAACGAAAGATTGAAAAAAGACCAAATTGAACAATGGGGCCGTAAAGTATTTGAACATATTGAGTGGCAAACGAAAAAGAAAAAACAAACTCCTCAAGAAAGATTCGACCAATACTATTATAAAAAAAGCAAGTACTTAATAAAACAAGACGGCAGGTTAATACTCCGATTAAAAAATGAACAAAAGAGAGACGAAATTATCGCTCTCTATACCAGCCTTTTGGGTGAACCTTATTTCAAAGGTGAAAAAGTAGATAGAATATCATCCATGAATGGAATAGGTAGGTTGTTTAAGAATTACAGCAGTACAAAATTGGTTAGATGCCTTAATCTCGCGCCTAACGAATCGATGCAATTTGCCAAGAACTATTTAGAATTGGGATTTGTGCTTATTTACCTGCTGGATAATTGGCTTTCGAATAGTATTAATGATATAGATAAAAATGAATGGGCAGAATTGCTATTTAAACATATAGGTTGTGAAGGAGCTAGTGACCGGGAGTTATTCATGAGATATAAAAATACAATCGGTAAATTATTTAATCCTGATGGCGTACTAAAACAAGATGGTTCAATTCTTAAAGAGACAAAATCGTTTCATGATGAAATAACAAAGATACTAAACGACAATAAATAAAAACGGAGATAGTCTTATCCCATATTGTGTTTATTCTCGTAAGAGAATAATAAGGGAAAAAACATAAAGACACTTTTAAAGCAAAAAAAAGTCTTGGGACAATAATCTCCCACTCGTAGCATATTAGTTGATACTGATAATGCACAAATCTTCTTTTCCCCCAAAACTCATTGCTGAGCATATGCCTCACTAATTCATATTTATGTGGAATGACACTGCTGTAATAGGAATTTCACATAATCTTCACCTCGTCTTTTCATAGAGCATTGCTATAAGAGCCTTTAAGCATTTATTGTCACTTATAACACCTATTATATAAAATAATGGCACAATTTGCTAATAAGGCGGCAAAAAATAACCAAAAATAAAATGTATTTAGTTATTGATTAGTCATTTACACAAGTTTGGTTATTTTTTGGTTAGGACGGGATTCGCATAAAATTGCAATGCTTTGCAAGGCAAACAGTTTTTTATTTTTTAATTTTTTAATTTTTGACATATGATAATAGACTATCAACAAAAACTGGCCGACCTGACGGTAGCGGAGTTTGCCAATTTAATGAATGACGTATTGACGAAAGAAAAACAGATTTGTCAGAATGATTATGTATTTGGTTTGTACGGCCTCGCCAACCTGTTAGGTGTTAGTTTGCCTACTGCTCAGCGCATAAAAAATACGGGAGCGATAGACGATGCGATCACATACGCTGGACGAAAGATGGTGATTAATAAGCAAATGGTTTTTGACAAATTAAAGGGGAGAATGATAAAATGAGCACAAACATAAATAGAAAGAAAGATTCAATTCTATTATTTCTTTCAGATTACGAGGCAATTAAAGATATGCCTGATGATGTTTTTGGGAAATTGATGCGGAGCATATTCGAATTCCATCTCCGTGGCAAAGAACCAGATGACCCCACGCTTATTTATGCTTTTAAATTGTTGAATGGCAAGGTTTTACGAGCCAACCTCGTTTACCAGCAAATATGCGACGAAAGAAGCCGAGCGGGCAAAAAGGGCAATATAATAAGATGGTCACAAAAATCGCAAAGTATCGCTAAAATCGCTGATGGTGATGGTGAGAGTGATTTGGAAAGTGATAAAATAAAAATAAAAGAAATATTTTTATTTAATAAGGGCATTTGCCCTGTAAATCAGGAGTTTGAACGCTTTTGGTCTCACTACGACAAAAACGGATGGCATGCTGGTAATGGAGTGCTTATCACTAATAAAATAGCATGTGCCCAAACCTGGAGCCCAGACGAAAAAGCATTAGCTCGCAAAGTCGATGACTTCTTTATTAAAGCCTGGGAGAAAACTTATATTTTGCTTAAAGACAAGGAAGACAGCAAGTTGATGGTAACGGATTTGCGCGGATTTAAAAAGAAAGCGAACAATCTTGTTATATACTGCAGTAAAGCATTGTTTGAATTTCTCGAGTCAAATATAAGCAAGGAAGTTGAAGCTGCAATAAAGACAGGTTTTGGTTGTGAATATGTTGAGTATGTGGTTCCCAAGTAGCTTGACATGAACAATCGTTCCAAGGGCGGTCGACCGCCCAAAAAACAGGGAAAAAAGGACCATATCGTTCAGTTTTTGGTAACGGCCGACCAATTCCTGGTTCTGCGGGGTCTACTAAGGACCTCGCACTACCATGGGATGGGGGAAATGCTGCGAGCCATGGTTTTTGACAAGAAAATTAATGTCTTAACAGAAAACGCCAATGCTCGAGATTTGCAATTCGAACTGTCAAAAATTGGTGCAAACATTAATCAGATTGCCAAGAGGTGCAACACCGAAGCAATCGAAGGAAAGTCATCTACGCTTAAAGCATGGGATAAGTATATCCTAACTCGAGCGTGCAATATTATTGAGAAAGCATTGAAAAACAAAACATTATGATTCCCAAAATTATACCAGGTAAATCATTTGGCGGCCTTGTCGGCTATAATGAGAAGAAAGTTGCTAAGGGCATGGCGGAACTTATTGGCATCGAGAATATTCCGTCGCCAAATGTCATAAAACAAACATTGGAACAAGTCGCATCATTTAATTCCCTTTGTCGGACCCCGACCTTCCACGTTTCGCTGTCTTTTCCTCCAAACGAAAGGACGCTTGACAATGCAACTCTGCAAGCGATTGCCAATGAGTTTATGCAAGGCATGGGCTATCAAGACAATCCATATGCCATATATAGACATTATGATACTGACAATCAGCATATTCATATTGTATCGACAAGAATTGACTGGCACGGCAAGCGTGTAAGCGATTTTCAGGAACGGCGCAAGGCTGGCAAACTTGCAACGGAAATCGAAAGGAAATACGGACTAGTTGAAGTTGAGCGGAACAAAAAAAGCAAGAAGGAAACGCAGGCTCGTAGAATAAAACCAGGGCCCGCCGACAAGGCTAATGCCAGGCAGCACATTATAAATGCGATTGCCACTTGTCTGGAAATGAAGAATATAACTTCTATTGACGATTTTGGTGAACGCCTTAAAGATTATAGTGTCGGCATAAGAATTAGCGAGAAAAAGGCTGTCTGCTATTTCATCGTTGACGAAAACGGGCGGCAGGCAACGCCAGCTGTATCAGCATCGTCAATACCGTTCAAGCCAACATATCGAAGGCTGGGCAACGTAATCGGAAGAAACAAAAAACTAATCACGCTGCGGCGGAACGAACTAAAGCGAAAATTCAACTGGCTTCGTAATTATTCTGTAGTTCGGTTAGAGACATTCGGTAAATTTCTTTCTGATAACCATCTCAAAATCAAGTGTGTGGAGAATTCTGGCGGGATATATGGAGTCAGTTTTATCGACACAAAAAACGGAGTTGTTTTCAAGGGCAGCGATTTAGATTGTCCATACGCTTTTTTGCGAGAAATACTTTCGGGGAGGGCAACGATAAAGAAGGGCAATGAGCAAGCTTTCATTGAGAAATGCTACTGGGCTTTGATTGAAGCGAACAATCACCTTGACGAAAATGATTTGCTTATAAAAGAAGAGTTTAGGGATTTGTTCTACGAACAGATAAGGCAGTCTGCCAATGATATTTTTGCCCTTTCATATCAGAAAGCGGCTGACGAATTTATTGATAGCCGTAAAGCGGAAATCGATAAGACTGAGAGGCAAAAAAATGGCCGCACAGGAAAAGCCCTTAAAGAATCCCGTCATACTTCAATAGTTGACACCATCGCTGATTCAGTTCAGAAGACTGGTGGCGGCTTGTTGCGCGATTTAATGTCAGCGGCTCCTGCTCCGCAAAAAGGCGTTGTACAGAATGACGATGATGAAGATGAAGATGAAGAAACGAAAAAGAAAATATTGTCAGGCAAACTAATCAGATGATTACCAATTATTTAATCGGTTACCAACGACTTGGATAATCATCCTCAAACGGCTCAAGGTCTTCCTCTTCAATAAAGCCCGTTCCGTCACACAGTTCGCACTCGCAGAAATCTCCGTTACGCATATTAAGAAGGCCTTCGCCAAGGCACCTGTTGCAAGTCACCAAGCGGTATCCTGGCTTCGGAAGGCGGTAAATAATATACTTCTTGTTCGGTTCGTGTAATTTCTCGTGGCAATCTACACACAGCGTTTCAACCAGTTCTGGCGGATAATCCCAGGGATCTTTCCCTTCAATGTACATTTTGGGTTGTACTAGCAGTTCGTTCTCCGATTTCTTCTGGTGACAGATTTGGCAGGTGTAATTGTCCCGCTCTAAAATGGTTTTACTGTACTCACGCCATTCAGGTGTGTTCAGTAATCTTTTGTAGTTAAAATGTTTATTTACCATGTTTTAGATAATTTTTTCCGCCCCCGATAACGCAGCCTGCATTTAAGCGAGCATGAAGGTTTCCCTTTATAAAACAAGAAACGTACTTTCACAAAAGTAAAAAATGTTTGGGTTGTGGATGATGGGTGTGCAGCATTTTTGATAAAAAAACAAAAGATAGAATAAGTAGCGAAATGTTCACATTTCAAATGTGGTGTTTTTTATTTTCGTGGTTCTTTATGCTCTTTTGTTTCTAATTTTGACCGTATGAAAAAGAAGCAGATTTTCGAGTTTTACCCCCTCGCCACTGATACAAAGCCGTCGGTGCCAGTGGTTGAAGGCTCAGTCCACGCTGGCTTTCCGTGCCCCGTAGATGATGCCTATTTGCAGCAGCCAATCGACCTGAACAAGGAACTCATAAAGCACGCCGCGTCGTCGTACCTTATTCGTGTGGTAGGCGATTCGATGATTGATGAAGGCATTGAAGAAGGCGATTTGCTTGTGGTTGACAGGGCTTTGTTGCCAACCGAGAAAACGCTGTCAGTCTGTATGTTTCGTGGTGAGTTTGCGTTAAAGCGCATTGTTCAGTCCGAAGGCCGCGTTTCTCTAATGGCAGGCAATAAAAAGTTTTTCTGTTTACGCCTTGCGACTGCAATCCTCTTCAATTTCGGGCAACAACATTAGTTGATTTCTGTTCGGACTGGCAAGAGACTTATACTTGCTAGTTTTCTTTATATTTGCAATAAAAAACACAAACTATGTCAACGACAGAACTCAACATACAAATCTGGAAAAACATCGCTGAAATAGCCGATGACGAAAAACTCATGACACAATTGAAAAACTATCTCAAAAAACTTGTCACCAAAAAACACGATGACACTCTGATGACCAAAAAAGAATTCTTCACAAAATTAGATGAAGCAGAAGCTGAATACAAACGCGGAGAATTCACTACACTACTGCCTGGTGAATCAGTCTCTGACATGCTAAAAAGATGCGGATATGCCATATAAGATAATTTTCACAACTAAAGCCAATATAGATTTGGCAAAACTTCAAAAAAACGAACCAAACGCCTTTAAAAAAGCAACGCACTGCCTAAAGTGAAATTTGAATAACTGTTTTGGCAATATGAAGAAGCCGCAACCGCCCTTCGAGTTCTTCCCTCTCGCCACCGACACCAAGCCGTCTAATTGCATTTATAATGGTGCCGAATGAGTGTAAAGATTCAGAATCTTAGCACCAATATGCCTTACTCAATCGAGCGCCTGTACACTTGTTCGAACATATCCTGTTCCCGCTTGGTTATACCAAGCCGTGTGGCTATCGATTTCCACTGTGCAACGGCCGACTTGACTTCGGCAACGATACGTTGAGCATCCTGCTTGCCAATCATATATTCTTCCGATGAGTCGAGAAGTGCGCCAAGGTCGGAGTGGTTGGTTGATGAGTTGATGAGCAGGGCCTGATATTCATTCATTGTCGGATTCATATCGTATGCAGGTGAAAGCGTCCACCCACGAGGTGTAAGCAAGAATCCGTGGTTGCGGAAATGGTCATCGCTGTTCCCGATGGCTATATTGAACGCCACACGTCGATATAGCTGGCGAAGGTTGTTTTCCACATCACAGCAGTTTTGTACAATGAAATCCACAATATCCAGATAGCCGTTACCTGTTTTGGCATCACTGCCATCGGTCAGTCCCAGCAATGTCATAGCCGATGCGAAATGCTTTCTGCGGCCGTCAGAAGTCCTGTCGAAACGAGTTGAGAGCAAGGCGTGGTATTTGCCGCCAGACTCAACAACATTGGTCTCCGCCGCCGACACACCAGCCGCCTTTGCCAAAAGGTGACTGTGGTGCTCCCAAAGAGCGACATCGTAATCATCGTTCCGCGAAGGGAATTTGGCCACACAGAGTTGTCCACTGCCATTCACTACGCCAGCTTTCGGACGGGCGCCACCCAATGATGTGCCAGGATGAACAAGTTGCAGAAGCCACTTCTTCTCTGGCAACAGGTTCGCTTCCTCGCTTTTCTCAATCTCCATACTGGCTGTCACCAACTCTCTTATATCGGTCAAAGGCGGAATGCGCAGTGACTTCTCACAATTGATAAACTCTCTACCAATGGTATCTTTGAACCGAAAACCGCCCATACGCGAGAAATCATCGATTCCGATAAGATAATCGTAGGAAGACAGTTTGCGTATAGGCCGATTCTCTTCAGCCGCCAGTATTTGCTCCCGTCTGTTCAGCAGCAGACGTCCCCAACGGTCGGGCAAAGCATCACTGAAGCAACCGAAAATGTCTCTGTTTGGTTGGGTGTATTGTTGTCCTGGATAGTTGTTGATGTCGGCGCTCAAGAAAAGACCGCCATATTGCCGAAGCCAGTCGTTATCGAATTTGAACGAATAAGAATCGGCGCCGCGAAGCGATTCGTAGCCCAGTTCGCCAATCAGCAGTGGCTTTTCAAGCCAGTCAAAATCCGCATATACAAATAGTGTCCGCATAGTTTATACTTTTTTCGATGCGCGTTCGCGATGTTTGAGAGCAAGGTCTTGCAAGGCTCGCCCCATCTCATCTTTCTGCGCCAGAAGCAAGATGTCGTCGTCGAGTTGCAAGGCGTAGAGCACACGCAGATAAATGCCAATGGCGACTGTCGGGACACCTTTCTCGATTCTTGTTATGGTCACAGTCGAGCAGGTGGCGCGTTCCGCCACTTGAGCCACACTTAAGTTGCGGCGCAGACGTGCAAGCCTGATTTGCTCGCCTACAGTCTGCATTTTCTGCTCCAGTTTCCGAGGCAGCTTATTGCCCATCGTTGTTTTACTCATATCAGCACAACATTACATTACAAGTGCAAAAATAGCATTTTTTATATATTTTATGATATGTTATGAATACAAAGCGCTTCGTTTCGAGTTAAAAACGTGAATGCAAATTCAGATAGGTGTTGATTTGATAATTCTTTGTTATTCGATTCTTAAGGTGGTGTACTTTCTTGACATTAGTTTCTACCTTTGGCAGGTAAACGAGATGATATGAAAAAGCAATCGCCTTTCGAGTTTTACCCCCTCGCCACTGATACAAAGCCGTCGGTGCCAGTGGTTGAAGGCTCAGTCCACGCTGGCTTTCCGTGCCCAGTCGATGATGCCTATTTGCAGCAGCCAATCGACCTGAACAAGGAACTCATAAAGCACGCCGCGTCGTCGTATCTTATTCGTGTGGTAGGCGATTCGATGATTGATGAAGGCATTGAAGAAGGCGATTTGCTTGTGGTTGACAGGGCTTTGTTGCCAACCGAAAAGAACCTGTCAATCTGTATGTATAACGGTGAGTTTGCGCTGAAACGTATTGTGCAGCAGGAAGGCAAGTTGTTGCTAATGTCAGGCAATAAAAAGTACAAGCCAATCGAGGTTAGCAATCCAAACGAACTGTCCATTTTCGGTGTCGTTACGTGGGTGATGAAAAAGAAAGTCTGAAATGATTCTGCATATCGATTGCAACACGTTCTACGCCTCGTGCGAGGTTTCTCTGCGGCCAGATTTGCGCGGCAAGCCTGTTGTTGTCGCCAACTGCAACGAGGCTGGCGGCGGAATCATTCTCGCACTCACAAAAGAGGCAAAAGCCATAGGTCTGAAGCGTGGGGACCCAGTGTTCAAGGTAACCAAATTGCTGAATGATAACAATGTGGCCGTGTTTCCAGCCAACCTGCCAAAGTACGTTGATATTTCTCGCCGCTTGATGCAAGTTGTCCGTGATATGGAATTGGTTCTGAACTTTCAGCAATATTCGGTTGATGAATTTTTCGGCGAGTTGCCAATCGAGGATAAGGAACAGTTGCACGATACGGCTCTAAAAATCAAACACCACATTGAGCAATGCACAGGCATACCAGTTTCGTGTGGCATATCGCTGACGTACACACTGGCAAAGGTAGCTACCCGCTATGCCAAAAACGTCAAAGGCTATAAGGGCGCCTGTGTGCTTCCAAAAGACAAAATCGAAGTGGCATTGGCAAAGGTTGATATTGCCGATGTGTGGGGCATAGGCCGACGCACAGCACCAAAACTGCAATCTAGAGGTATCAGCACTGCGCTCGATTTCTTCAATGCAAGTGAGGCGTATGTCCGCCGATTGCTCAATATCAACGGTGTGCGCACCTGGCGCGAGTTGCACGGCATTCCGTCAATCGACATTAGCAACCCCGAGCGCCAGCAGTCCATTTGCCATTCTCGCACATTCACCTATATGACAAGCGACTTCGCCACACTTGAATCTTACATTTCTGATTACGCAGTGGCCGTCGCTCGCAAACTTCGTGCGCAGCACTCTGTTTGCCTCGCGGTCAGCACGTTCTTGTCAACCAATCCATTCCGTGATGATTTAGACCAATACAGCAACTTCGCCACCACAAAACTGAATGTCGCCACTGCCGACAGTCGGGAAATCTGTGGTGCCGCAATTGATGCACTGAACGGCATTTATAAGCCTAATTTGCAGTATAAGAAGGCAGGCGTGATTTTGTCTGAAATCACAAGCGATGAAAGCATTCAGTTATCGTTGTTCCAGGATTCAAGCCAAAAAGCCAAGTCCGAGAAACTTATGGCTGCGATTGATTCTCTGACTGACAAATATGGTATGGACAGCGTTAAACTCGCAACGCAAGGATTCAGCAAGCCAGAAATGAATCTCACCAACTTTCAGCCCTCGCTCAATCAAACTACCAATATCAACGACATTATCACTGTCAAATGAAATGCTTCCCGTTTAGGGAAAACATTGTTTGACATCTCTAAACCTTTACATCTTTCGTAACCGTTGTTGCAGTTCTGCCATTCTCGACATCAATGCGTCAAAGTCCAGCGACTGGCCGTAAATGAAGAATCGTCTCATATCTGCATAGCCCGACCGCCACGCTTCTATCGATTGTTCGGGAATCATAAAATTGATTCATTGTTAAGCCAAAGTTTTCCCATATCAATTAAGCAATCATCGGTTTAACTACTCGTTTCATCCACGCAGGCATCATATCCACATCTTTTGCCAAAGCAGTTTTGTCTTGCTCTTTGGTTATAAGAGAGCGAATTGTTTGCAAATCACTGTCTTCTATATTTCTTTGCTGAAGTGCTTTGAGGGCCTGAACTAGAAGTGCTATGAGCCGTGTGCCATAGCAAAAGTTCTTAGGTACTCCACGCTTAAGTGCTACTTGCTGGTTTTTCAGTTTGACTATTCGCTCGCTGCCTGTGGTCAGATATGTGTAATTCATTGGCACCTGAGTAGACAATCCCAATGCATTTAGAGCCGTCATTCCTGATGGTATTATTTCGGCATTGTCTCGCAAGGCAATTGCCTGAACAACTTTGTCTACCGAAGGCAGCACAACTCCGAACCGACTCTTGCGTGGTTTCGCATATATGCCCTGCGACAGTTTAACCAAAACGCCGTCATTGGTCAATTCAGCAAGCACACTGCCCACATATTCGGAGTGATATTGGGGGAAATCAGACCGAAACAGGATTGTGTCTTCAGGCATCGCTTCAATGCGTTCTTTAAGCGTAATATTATCCGTTGTTGAGTACTTCTCGTTCATTACACCTTTGAAATTTTGTCAATTTTTCAAAGGCAAAGATAGGATTTTTTTACAATAGTTTAGATAAATCTTTAAAAGATGAGTAAATACTCATATCATTCCACTTAACCTATTAGGTGCGATTTTTCTCTGTGAAAATACCCATCGATAGAGTAATTTGCTGTTTTCCTCCTATCGTAAATAGACTAGCGTGCACTATTGTTGTATGGCCATTATAGCCGTCATTAATAATACATCTCAATATAACTGTAAGCCTTCTCAAAGACATCGTTGTCCTTAATCTGGTATTTCAGCCAAAGGATTGAACGTAGTTTCTTCTTTATCTCGCGGCGTGCGGTTACGCTTTGGAATGCATCGTTGAACTGACGAATAATGTTTACCACCTCATTGTCGATGTCGTTGACAACTTGCTCCACTATGATTGGCGTTTCCTCTGATTTTATACTCTGGAAAAGGTCGGTAAGTGCGGCCCTTGCTTGTGCACGTTTATCGGCAGGTTTTTCAATTTTCTTTTCTTCTTCAAGTATCTCACGAGCCATCTGCAGCAACTGTTTCAGGAAGTCGATGCTTGAAATCAGGCTTTGTTCCATACGCTCGCGCAGTTCATCAAGTTTCTCAGCAAACTTCTTGAACTTTGGGTCGCCATTGTGCTCGCCGAGACGAATCTTCAGCATTTTCTCAACTTCAACAATCTTTTTCTGACGCTTCTTCTCATCTTCCAACACCGAGTCGATAATGCCTGCATCCACCACCAAATCTTCGAGCGGGGTGCCAATGTCGATTGTATCGATGTTGTTGTGGATAATCTCAATGGTTTTGGCACCGAGCAATGTCCAAATAAGGTTTCCTCCGCTCAACGGACGGACACTCTGGTACACTTGTGCCATCCATGTGTAATCACTTGAATACGGCCCCAGGAATTCGTCTGGTGAGACAATTTCCCACGCTTTAGCCAGTCGTGCAAAGTGTCGTGCGAAGTTGGTTTTTACGCCTTCATCCTTCAGACATTGTTGGGCGGCAGTCAGGCCTTCCCATCCACCGACTGTGCGGTCAACACCAGGGAAGAATTGCAGGCAATCTTGCATATATGTTGGAATAAGCGCCTTTATCTCATCCATATTTTTGATGATGGTCTTAACGCTCTCTTCGTCAAAGGCAAGGCTCTTGGCCACATCTTCGAACACGCCGACAAAGTCAACAATCAAACCGCACTTTTTGTTCTCGTTGTAGGTACGGTTGGTGCGGCAGATTGCCTGAAGCAATGTGTGATTCTTCATAGGCTTGTCGAGGTACATACACTGCAGAATAGGTGCGTCGAAGCCCGTGAGTAGTTTGCTTGTGACAATCACGAATTTCAGCGGCGACAGTGGGTCGCGGAACTGGTCGAGTAGTTTCTTCTCCTCATCGCGGGTGCGCTTGAAGGCTTTATAATCGTCGGCCTTATCGCCCGAAGTATGCATCACAATGGTTGTCTGGTCGTCGGTGCCGAGCAAGGCGTCGATTGCCTTTTTGTATTTGACGCAGCAAGCACGGTTATAAACCACCACTTGCGCCTTCATTCCTGTCGGCTCAATGAACTCGCGGAAATGGCTGACAATGTATTTGCAAACATCGTTGATACGTTTGTCGGCTGTAAAGAATGCTTCGACTGAAGTGCGCCGAACAAGTTCCTGCTTGTCTTCCTCGCTTATCTGGTCGGTAAGTGCGTCAAATTCTGCCTGCAGTTTTTCTTCGTCGAGGTGCATTTCCACAGGAACGGTTTTGAAGTTGAGTTCCAGCGTAGCACCATCGTCAACAGAGTTCTGGAAGGTGTATTTTGAGATATAACCATACTCATCCTCCTCGCTGCCGAAACAAGCAAAAGTGTTGTGGTCGTTGCGGTTGATAGGCGTACCTGTCAATCCGAAGAAGAACGCATTGGGCAATGCAGTACGCATTTTCTTGCCAAGGTCGCCTTCCTGGGTTCGGTGTGCCTCGTCCATCAACAGAATAATGTTGTCGCGGTCGTCAATCACTTCGCCATCGTTCAGGTCGCCGAACTTGAAAATGGTTGTAATGAGAATCTTGCGCTGGTGTATCTTGGTTTCCAACTCTTCTTTCGAAGTAATGTTGTCCACATTGGGTATCTCGGCACGGGTGAAGTCGCCAGTTATCTGGTCTTCCAAATCAATGCGGTCGTCAACAATGACCACAGTGGGTGCCTTCAAATCGTTCTGGCGGCGCAGTTTCTGTGCAGCAAACACCATAAGCCACGACTTGCCTGAACCCTGAAAGTGCCAGATAAGGCCTTTGCGCGGTCCTTTTCCTGCTCTGTAGGTGCCAAGCACACGCTGAACAATGGCTTCGCCACCGAGGTATTGCTGATAGCGGCAGACAATCTTAATCTTACGTCCGCCAGTAGTGCCTGTGAACACTGTGTAGTAGCGGTAAATGTCGAGCACGCGTTCGGGTGTGAGCAACGACAGATAGTTGTGCTCCACATCCTCAAGTGTGCCGTGGCGACGTTCCTCATCGGCATACCACGGGCCCCATTTATCGACAGGACAGCCCACACTGGCATATTGCAGTTCGCGACCTTCGCTGGCAAATGCGAATATGTTCGGCACAAACATTTCGGGAATGCTTTTCTGATAGTGCATTATGTCGGTTGCACCATCGGCCCAGGTGACCGACGATTTGACGGGTGTCTTGGCTTCGCCCACAATCATTGGTATGCCGTTGATTATGTAAACCAAATCGAGACGTTTGCCGCCTTCCTTGCTCGGACGCGGGAATTCCCATTGGTTGGTAACCACACAGCGGTTTTCGGAAGGGTTATCACTGAAGAAGCGAATGTTGATATTCTCGCCATCGTCGCCGAAAGGATATGAGTTCTCCTCGAACAGAAGGCTGCGGAAGCGGTCGTTGGCGTTTATGAGTTCCTCGTGGTTGTTGCCTATACTGCAAGCCGCACGCAGTTTGAATATCACTTGCGACGCTTGGTCGTCGGTAATGTTGTTGAATTTCTTCAGGGCTGTCAGAAGCCAATCGGTTACCAGCACCTCATCGGGCAGACGTGGCACGTTTTGTGGCTCAACATATATCCAGCCACACTTGCCCGCGGCGTTAATGAGCATTTGCTCCACAGTGTTTTCTTCGTTAAAATATGCCATTGGTTTTATATTTGATTACTCGTACTTGTATCGTCAATAAATAACAATCGAAGTTTATCTTCTTCAGATATGAATTTCAAATTCCATCGGCTTTCCATAAACGAAAGAAGTTTTAATCCTCTTTCTTTTATGGTTTCGGGTGTCCAATCTGCATTATTGGCGACTTCATTCTCAGAGTAAGAACCGTTTGAATAGCCCTGCCGAATTATATTATTTTGAGCATCCGTTTTAACCTTTTTCTTATCTGGGAAACTGTCATTCTGCAAACTTGAATTTATA
The DNA here is from genome assembly GCA_016284875.1 of Salinivirgaceae bacterium. Lineage (GTDB taxonomy): Bacteria > Bacteroidota > Bacteroidia > Bacteroidales > SZUA-534 > RUG13583. The sequence goes on from JAEEPS010000003.1 coordinate 49,769, forward strand.
CTTTGATTAAGTAACAACAAGTTGCCTAACGTCCCTTGATAATATTTCATCTTTCCATCCGCGATATTTTGAAATTTATCTTTCCAATAATCGTTATCGGGTGTTTGTGGCAAAATATGTTCAATGGATATATAACCCTTTGCCAATCCTTCGGAATCGAACCAGTTGGGTGCGGTTCTGCGAGAACCGTTAGTCTTCCATAGAGAGAATTCATATTCAAACAAGAAGTAGCGCAAACCTCCCCAAGAGTAGAAACCCTCTGCCGACTCAAACTTTCGGTTTAATGCGTTATATAAATAATCGCTATTATAATACACACCAGTATCTGTGTGTTTAAACGTATGTTTAAGGTGCTCATTTAATCTGGTTATAACGTCATTTATGGTTATCTCACCTTTCAAAATACGGCGTGCGGAACCAGAAAATTCAGAACTCTTATAGTTTGATATAACTGACATACAACGGAAAGCCAAGAAGATAAAGCGTTCTATTGTTTTGAAAAGTTCAACTCGTTCTGAACTTTGAATATCAGCCCGCAAAAGAGAAGCGGTTACCAAAGGTCTGAAATATGTGATACCGATTCTGTTGAGTCGGTCTAACCAAAGACGCTCTTCTGGGTCTAAATGTGCAGTAGTATCTGTCGGGAACCAAGTTTCATACCATTTTACAGAGGCATCTTTCAAACTTATCACATAGTCCTTTATGTCTTGTGGCGTCAATGCTGATACAATTGGTTGTGGTGCTTCTTCAACATCATCGTCTTCTTCTTCAAACAAGTCATCATCTTTCAGTGTTTGAACTGATTCCAAGCCGTCAACATTAGCGGAAAGTCGTTGAATTTTCTTTGTTGAGAAATAATCGTCTAACAAGAACCTGACATAAGCGCTTGCACCCTTACGAGAAAAAGTGAAATTCATAACCCAATGAGCATACAAAAACTCATCATCATCCAAGGGGCGATTCTTGTTTCGGCCTAATTGAGCGTACACCACCTTCCAAGCATCATTAATATCATCGCGCAACGATTTTCTCGATATGGAATTTAATTCTTGTTCGGTGTAGAGAGTGGTTAGATAAATAAGTCTGTTTTTTAGCAACTCAAGGGTTGATAATTTTTTTCCTCGGTTATTCATTGACTCAAACGCCGCAAACACATCAAATTCATCTTGATTCTTATTATCTATCTCGAACAGATTGAATTTCATTTGTTTTGTCAGCACCCTGAAAACTCTTTCAATGCCATTTATGTTTTCCTGGTCATACAATAACTGAAGATTGTGAATGAAAAACTTCTGCGCATTTTCAAGATTCAGTGTATAGTAGGTCTCGCTTTCTTGTGCGGCTGTATGTGCGTGGAATACCCTATTTTTCAAAAATGTAAAACTTGGATTATCTTGCTCATAGCCGAACAAATACACTTTCGTAATTTTTTGAAAAACTCTAACAAGATAGCGTTCCTTTATTTTATCAAGTGTTGTATAATCAAAGTTTATGTCATCGTCGGGGGTATTGGGATATTTGTTGTTCAGGAAATCACAAATGCATTGAACCAAGATTACCGAAGTTGTAAGACGCTGCTGGCCATCAACTATATACATCGGTTTATACATATCTCTTATCAGAAACAACTCATCATTCCAAGATTTACTAATGGCATCGGGTACTTTCTCTAACGTAATCTGACCAGTATAATGTGATTTTGTATCATCCAAATTCACAATATCTTCCCAAAATTCCTTCACTTCCTTGTCGGCCCGCCAGGCGTATCCTCTTTGGTAATCGGGGATTCTGAAAAAGCGTTTTTCAAATATTTCGTTCAGCGAATATAATTGGTCCATAAGCGTTTATATTAAATTGTTATTTATTCATCAAATGAGCGTGCGGCGTTTCCGACGGGAAAAGACCTATATTTTTGATAGAATTGGTTTAGGAAAATTGACTCAAGAGTCTTGGATTCCTGACTGCCACGGCACTTGAACACATCGACGTGACTGCCGTTATAGAGCATATACTGATAGCGTGACGACATTTGAATGTTGTCGTCAATGCCATAGTCGGGGTTGTCAAGCAATAGTTTCAAATGCTTGGTGTAATGCTCATCTCGCAAACGGCGCAATAACTTGTCTGATTTGCCTATGTAGATAATCGGGCTCTTTTTACCGTTGGCATAAGTGTATTTTGTGCCGTCGGTGGCAGAGATAATGTAAATGCCGACATCGCGATTGGTGACAGGACAATCGAAATCTTTGTCTGCGAAATCACGCAGGTCGAAACTGGCGTCAACTCCTCTGACGGTGCGGAAGTCTGGCATAAATGCTTTTATGTATCTTACCATATCTTAACACTCAATTGTTTATCAAACTCTTTATCACGGCATCAATTGCGTCGATTGATTTACGAAGTTCAAATTCTGATTTATCGGCCTGATGAGCTATGGAGACAAATTTCATTTGTTCTGACATTGGAGGAAGAATGACCTTAATGCTTTGGATATGTTTCAAGTTTAATCCACCTCTTCCGTCAACATCTCCAGACATTGAGCGCAATTCCCTATATCTGCCCCTCAGATTATGAAATAGATATTCATAATTTACTTCCTCATTTGGTACGATAGCACATAAAGATTGGTTCGTACAAAGCTCTATATCGTTAATAGCGACCGTTCCTCGTGTTTTCCCTTGTCCTGCAAGAGCTACAACAATGGAATGAATTGGAACCATTTTAGTACTACAGCCATCATAGCCTTGTTGTGTAATTTTTGCGTCTGTATCTTGCACTCTCCCTTTATGTACTTCACCAGAACTCATCCAAGGAATAATACCATTATCCCAGTAAGACGAAATCTTCGTACTGGGGGTTGCACCAGCAAAACATTCAGCAAAATCGCCAACCTTTTTAACATCGTAGGATTTTGGATTATCATCCACACTCCCAAACATCTCGATAAATTGCGATTTCACCATTTCTTCAGTGGCGGTCAAAAGTTTCTTATATGATTCTTTCAGGCGGTAGGCGGCCCAGAGTTTGTCGGCAAGGGCTTTCTGCTCGGGAAGTGAGGGAAGTGAGAATTCGTAGTCGGCAAGTGTACTCCAGTTAAGAAAATAATTTACTCCACCACTCTTGTTTTCTTCGCAATAATCCCAAAAATCATCGGTTTGCATAACCAATGCTAAATATTCTTGAAGTAGGACGTTTCGGTCTTTTGTCTCTATAACAAATGTTTTTTCCGAACATATACCATCAAATTCGGCAACTCCACATTTTTTCAAGTGAGGATTCCGAGTAACAAACAAAATTTGACCTGATTTAAAGCCACAATAAAACATTGGACCAATAGTTGAACCCTTAATCAGTCCCTTGTCGTGAATTATCAGTTCCTCGGATTCAATATGTTCACCGCCAACATAATATATTTTGTCGGTATTGAATCTATCTTCTTTTGTATTTGCTCTATGCGCTACTTCTGAAAATTTAACAATACTCATACAATGCTTTCAATTAATGTTTTATAACAATTATGCACGGCTTGTGATTCTTTTTCCCAATTTTGGATAAGTACATTTATATCTTCTGATTCTTTCGTATCACTTGATTTTACATAGTACTTGGGGGAAATTGTATAATTCTTATCAGGAATGCTGTTTGCATCTATTACACAGGTGCGACCATCTATTGTACTATAACTGTTGTAAAGCGACAAAATCATATTTATATGATTTTCCGAAAGATAACTCTCCGTGTTTTTGCGCTCGACAAAATCTGTTGCTTTAATTAGCAAAATCTTTCCTTTTTTCTTTTCTTCTTTATGCTTGCGACAAATAAGAATGCACGCTTCCATTGGTGAATTGAAGAATAAGTTTTTGCCAATGCTTATTACAGCATCAATTAAATCAGCCTCAATAAGATTCTTCCTAATATCTTTTTCTATTAGCCTATTCAGTATCCCGTGTGGTAAAAGAATGGCACATCTTCCATTAGTATCATTCATAGAAGCCAAAATATGCTGTATAAATGCATAATCGGCTTTTGATTGCGGTGGTGTGCCAAGGAAATTGCGTCCCCATCGGTCGTTCTGGAAGGCTTCGCGGTTCCAAGTCTTAATGCTGTATGGCGGATTGGCGAGCACAATGTCGAACTTGCGCAGTTGGCTGCCATCGACAAAGGCGGGGTGGGCAAGCGTGTCCTCGCGCACAATGCTGAAGTCTTCAACGCCATTCAGATAAAGGTTCATACGGGCAATAGAAGCGGTGAGCGCGTTAATCTCCTGCCCAAACACCTTCACGCCCTGCCAGGGCTGGCCTTTCTGGCGCAAATAGTCGAGACACTTCACAAGCATTCCGCCACTGCCACAGGTGGGGTCGTAAATGCTCTCATCGGGCTGTGGCTGCAGAATCTTGGCCATCAGCGTTACCACGGTGCGGTTGGTGTAGAACTCCTGCGCGGTGTTGCCTGCATCGTCGGCAAACTTACCAATAAGGTATTCGTAGGCTTGCCCCATCTCGTCGGCTGGGCACGCGGCAAGGCTCAAGTTGTAGCGCGAGAAATCCTCAATGAGCGAAGTGATTATGTGGTCGGGCATTTTGGCTTTGTTGGTCCAGCCGTCTTTGGGTCCGAAAATGCCTTCCAGTCCGCCAATCACGCGTCCGTCGGCCTCCTCGCCAGGGTTGGCCTGCTCAATGGCGATAAATGCCTCGACAAGGCGCTGCCCGACGTTTTCGGTCACTTCGCGCACATCGCGCCAGTGGGCTCCGTCAGGAATGCGTATTGCCAGTTCCTCGGCCTGCATACCAGCGTATTCGGCACCGCCTTCGCGCACAAAACCTTCGAACTGCTCGTCGTACACATCGCCAATGCGCTTGAAGAAGAGCAACGGGAAAATGTACTCTTTGTATCCTGCGGCGTCAATTTGTCCGCGCAGACGTGTGGCGGCTCCCCACAGGAAGGTTTTGAGTTCGTCCAATGAAATGGGCGCGTCGGCTTGGCGGTAATTATGTATTTTGTCTTCTTCTTTCATACTCAAATGTTTATCACATTCCTGAACTCCGCCTCACGCATTTTCACTTCCTCGTAAGCCGCCTTGAATTCGGCAAGCACTTCGGCATAGGGGCGAGTTTCCTCTTTGTGGTACTGCACATATTTGTTTGGCGAGAGGTCGTAGTTCTTTGCGGCAATCTCGTCGAGCATAACCACTTGCGAGTAGTCCTCAACATTCTCGTAGTTGGCATAGAGTTCGTAGAGGCGGTCAACATCCTTTGCTTCGAGAATGTTCTGTGCACGTTTCTGGGTGAGGATTTTAGTGCCGTCAATCATCAGAATGCGTGCGCTGTGGGCGGCGGGTTTTACCTTGCGCAGAATGAGGAAACAAGGCGAGAGTCCTGTGCCGTAGAATAGTTTGTCGCCAAGCGTGACAACGGCCTCCACAAGGTCGCTCTTTACCAGTTTCTCGCGTATGCGGCCTTCCTCGTTGCCACGGAAAAGAACTCCCTGCGGCATCACCACCGCCATACGGCCTTTGCCTGGCGCCATCGACACTATCATATGCTGAATCCAGGCATAGTCGCCGCACGAGTCGCTTGGCGTGCCCCAAATGTTGCGCCCGAACTTATCCGACGACCATTCAACCGAGCCCCATTTCTCAAGCGAGAAGGGCGGATTGGCAATCACGCAGTCGAACTTGGCCACTTCGCCGCCTTGCAGAATCTTCGGGTTGCGAAGGGTGTCGCCCTGCATAATGTTGAAGTCGCTGGCACCGTGCAGAAAGAGGTTCATCTTGGCAATGGCCGAGTTAACCACATTCTTCTCCTGTCCGAAGATACTGCCGCAACACAGGCTGCTGTGGTGCATATGGTGGACAGCCTCGATAAGCATACCTCCACTGCCGCAGGCGGGGTCGTATACGGTTTCGCCAGGTTGTGGGTCGAGTATGCGCACCAAGAGTTGTACTACAGGACGCGGTGTATAGAACTCTCCAGCCTGGGCTTTTGAGTCGTCAGCAAATTTTTTGAGCAAAATCTCGTAGGCGTCGCCCATCAGGTCGGAAGGGTAATCGTTGTTGCCCAGATTCTTTGTACTCAAATGCTCAATCAGGTCACGAATCTTTCCGTCGGAAAGGTTTTTCTTGTCGGTCCACTTTTGCGCGCTGAACATACTCAACACGCCAAAAAGGGTATCGGGGTTGGCTAGTTCTATTCCGCGCATAGCACCCACTATGGCAGCGCCGAGGTTTTCGGTCCGCTCGCGCACATCGTTCCAGTGGCAACCGTCGGGAATGACAAATCGGTGCTGCTCGGGCAGGGCGGCATATTCCTCATCGCCGCCGCTGTCGGCCAGCGCTATCTGTGTCTCCTCGTCATAGACATCGGAAATGCGCTTATAGTAGAGAATTGGGGTGATATAATCTTTGAAGTTGTCCTGGCTGACAGGTCCGCGCAGAATGTTGCACGCCTCGAACAGGAAGTTATACAGGTTCTGCACTCCTTCGAGCCGTAATTCTTGCGGTGTCTTGGCAACATCAGCCGAATCCTTTTTATTGTTTTTCTTCGCCATTATTGTTCAACTACGCAGTGATATGCTTATCAGTCAGCACTTTTTATTCGCTCTTTTTATCCTTACAATGATAAGGAAAAAAGGAACAATATAATCATTTTTGGAGGCTGCGCTTGGTTTGTTTATAAGTATTGCTGGTGTCATTGGACTTTTCCCGCAATATACTCTCTCAAATACTTAAACGGGAACGGAACCACAGTCAGTTGGCCGTTTCGCACGAAAGTGACAGCCATTAGTTTTAACATATCGACAAAAAACAAATCGCTGTATCTGTAAGCATCAACCATTCTGATATTTGCTGCAGTAGGAATCACTCTTCGCATACCTGCTCCTATTATACCCGAAAAATAGCACAGCGAATGGTCGTTGTCAGAAAAGCACTTGATGTCTGTTATTGCAGGGAACAATTCTTCACGGCTTTCAATGTTTCGAAGTTTATTGTCACCGCTTTCTAATCGGTTCTTTATAAGTTCAATTTCGGGAATCGTTCTTAATTTGGTATCATAGATAACATTAATATCATTTCCTTTTTTTACCACGCCCACCACATCTTCATTACTAAATATATCAACACATTCCTGATACTCATTCTGCTCAAACAGAGTGTTTTCTTGTTCCGCTATCGAGAAATCGCCATCGTGTGAGATTGTCATAAAGTAGAAATGCTTTTTCTCGTCATCGTCTTTATGGCACACCCCGAATATTAGGTTGTCTGGATAATTGTAATCTTGCCAATTAACCATTGATATGCGCTTTGACACAAGGTCTTCTTTGATGAGTGCTTCTTGCATTATGTTATCTAACAATGAATTCAATTCTGTTTTTTTGCTATCATCATCAGAGTTCATCAAGTGCGCTATGGTTTCAATTGTGACGTGTTGTAAGGCGCAGCCTTTGTACACCAAGTCGTGCGGGTCTGCCTTATTTTCGTATTCTTCCTCTTTGTGAATAAGAATAATGTTGATTGCATCTTTTTTGGGGCTTTTTAGAACCGACACATCGCAATTAAAATGTTCTAATAGTTCTTCCTTTAGAAATTCAATATTTAATGATGATGTCGAATCCTGCACTTTGTCAACCAATACTATTCTGCGCAAAGAAGCCATTTCTTCAAATCGTTTCTCCATTTCTTTGACCATTTTGGTAGAAACAGATAACTCTTGATATTCGTCAAAGAAGTCGAATTCAATGTGAGCCATCTTGCCAAATGCCGTGTTGAATTTGTCGATGCAGTCACATACGACTCCCATTTTTGTTTTTTGGAAGTTCTCCAACGAGTCGATTTCGAGGAATTTGATGTTGGATTTCTTATTAGCGGTTTGTCGCATAATATAGGCGTCAGGGTCAGCACCTTTCTCGATTCTCTTCAAGATATTGTCTTTGCCGAGAACATATTCAGGATATTCGTTGAATTTCTTCTTGCCGAATTTGATATCGTTTTTCTTTGTGACGGACGTGAATGTTCTTACACTCCAGTCCAAAAGCAATTCCTTTGTTACTTTTAATTCCAAAGTGATTAGTTGTTTGCCTTTCGATTTAGTCCAAGATGGATGATTAATATAGAAATGCCCAGTAACGTTATGGAATCCAAGGATTTTGCCTTCGTATGTTCCCAATGAATTGAGCAATAACTGAACAACAATATTTTGTGGCACCGTGCTTATTGCAACATTTTCAAAAGATATTTTCTCTGTTCCAGGCAGTCTGTCTATGGCCTTACCAAGATTTATTCTGTTTTCGGCAGACTTCTTGAGCATCATATAAAACGAATTGCCACGCTCGTAAACAACCGATAATACAAATTTTTCATTAGTCAAATCGTCCACCAATTTGGCAGCGCTGTTTCCTTTCCCGAAATGCGTGTCGGAAGTCTTAACGTTAAAAAACTCGTATGTATCAGACAACAAACCTAATTCAAGATTCGCAATCAATTTGTTAGTTTGTATTCTGCTCATTTTTAAATTCTTGTATTTTGGTTAAAGCATTATGTGATATTTGGGAATTGCATATTAACGACAACTCAATGATTTCAAAACCATTTTCTGGCGTTGTTGTTATTGCGTCATTCTTTGTATCTCTAACATTTGCAATTATCACAGTCCTTACTTCCTTGCACCTTTGGGCTTTTTCAACGACTTTCTTGTGATATTCTTTAGCATCGAAGCGTGTTGTATCTTTCCAATACTTGAAATCGACATATATGGGTTTCCCTGTTACCTTAAAATCAAATAATTCGTGTTCTTCATTGTTTAATTCTTCCAATGGGATGCCAAAACCTTCGAAAAGGAACTTCCCGATTGCTTCGCCAAGTGCTCCTTTATAGACATTCTGATAAAGTGGTGGCGACATAATATAATCGCCTTCTCTAAATTCTGTTGCATATCCATTATCAAGAAAGAACGATTTTAAATTGGGTATACTCTCCAAAAGATTGTAAAGATTAACGTCTTCCTGCGAAACAGATGCCGAATCTTTAAATCTTTCTTCTGCTATATTCTCAATTTTGTCAAAATCCTCACTTTGTTTGTAGAAGTATTTGCTGATTGGTTTGCCAAACGTAATATAATAGTTGCAATTGAATGGGCGTTTTTCCCATTCTTCCATTGTCAGGGTTGGATGTTTTAATACATATTCACGTATATTTTTCCATTTTTTAATTTCATCATTATTCCAAGAGTTTTCAAAACATCTAGTGAGAAATCTTGAAATGCGTTTGTTCGTCAATAACGAATCGCTAATAGCAATTTCGATAACTCTGCTTTGAGAAGGTTCTTCTGAGAATTTTATTTTTTTCGCCAGCTCCACCATCTCGTGATTTAACAATCTGTCTTCTTCCAATAGAGTGGTTCTGTCCAATGCATCACCGAGTTCAGAGTCTGCCAAAACATAAACATTCTTACTGCGATAATTGGTTCGGCATTTTCTACCCATTGCCTGAACAATGATTTTAGTCGCATATATTTTTACATCACGCAAATTCGATAGTTTTTTCACGACACCAGTTGTTCTCTCTTTGTCGATGTTTATATATGTTCTCTTTATTTCCGCCATTTTTTCGTTTGGAGTTATTTCTCTTTTATGACCAAGGTATTCCAATTGGAATATTCTGTTTATCGCAGATTCTTCATTGCCACCGCACTGATTAACAAGAGATGTCGGTTTGTCCAAATAAATGCCTTCTATATCCATCTCTAATTTATTCCTTCTAGTATTATTGATTTTTACGACCTCATCCTTTTTGCTATTTGGTATAGTGTATTGTAAATTTTGACCAGCACCGATTGTGGCATAAGTAGATATAATGAACCTTCGCTCGCCTTTACTCAAGTCACCGATTAATTCATTTTTCTTTTGTTCAAAATTGTCAGAATCCAGAACCACACACATTTTATCTTCAAACTGGACACCTTTTTCTTGTGATAGATATTGAAAAAGTTTAAAAAGCGTTTTTTGGTCAAACTCCCAATCTCCATTTCTTAAACTTCTTGAAAACAAAGCTAAGTATGACTGAATATTGTTGTCTAAGAATTGTTTAAATGCCAACACGGCTTTGTAATATCTGACCTCCTTATAATGATTATTATCTTTATCATATTTACTTGTAAGCGTATGTGCAGCATTTACGATATCAATATCGGTCGTAAATATGTTTGACCAATTAGGAGCAACATTTGCAGATGTCTTAGTCAATTCTACAATTGTATTTACATTCTCAAATCCTGTTGTTTGGCTTTCAATGACCTTTTTTATTCTTTCTTTATCTTCTGCTGTCGGTTTCACAAACCTATCGCCCAATTTCCATTCCAGATAGTCAATGTCATAATTGCCCAATACGGTTTTAAATGTTGCTGTGGCAGATATTCCGATTACTTTTGAAAGAGAACAAATCGAATACATTATACTTTCAGGGGTGTCCTCAAAAACATATTTTTTAATAACCGTTGTGTTATCGTGCGAATAATCGTCACAGAAATCGTAATGGCTGAATCCGCTTGAGTAAAAGCCGAAATCATCTTTTATTTCAGCATTGTTTGACTGTATCTTCAACGTGTTGTTATATGACAAAGCCATATTTCTAATAACCCTGTAACTCTCTCCTTGCAGGTGTAATGAGTCAAGTATCGTATCAAGAGCGTGTAATTCTGTAAATTCACCATAAGACTTGCCTGGCTCTTTCTTTTGGTTTTTGTTTTGATAGTAACTATAAGCCAATATGCAGACAAATCGTGTGAAATGAGAAATTGCACCCTTTATTTTGTCTAACGCTTCATACAGAGTCGTGTCCGATTCACCTTTCGAAATGAGTTCCAGGGTATTGATATTTTCATTTTTGATAAATCTTGTTGTTACATTTTCTTCGCTAGTTGTATAATTATTGTGAGTTAAATCGGAAAACAAAACAATGCGTTTTTCTTCAAAGCCAACAGATTTATGGTGTTGTAGCAAGTGATATTTATCGGAGATTTCATTAAAGATTCTAATGTTTTTTTCGAGAGCGCGTTTATGAGACGGCTTGTTTTTGACGTTATCCCATATATTCGATGGTATTGATTCCTGGTTGTCAAGGCATATTTTGATATTCCTAAAAAGGTCAATATAGTCTATACCATTGTTCAGACCGTTTTGAACAATCACATCTTGAATCTCTTTTTTCGTCGCATCAAACTCGTCAATGAACACTATGGAATTTTTGAAAAAGGAAGTTTCATAAAGTCTGACGCCTTTTTCAATGATTGTGTCGAAAGGAAGAACTAATTTCTTCATCGTCACGAAAAAAACACTTTTCTCTTCGGAGAAAACGGCAGGGTACAAATCTCCCACCCATTGCCAACTTTTGTCATTCTTGATGGCATTTATTTTGTCTATTCTCTTCTTGAATTTTCGAGAAAGAGTTTTGCTTATCAATCCTCTGAAATCCCGTTCAATATCAACGTATGCTTCAGGATTCTTAACACCTGCCATTATTAAGGCTTCAAACTTTTTATACTCTTCCGAGTATCGTATGTCTTTGTCTTTAATGTTTTCCTTGACTTTCTCAAAGTTTTCAATGGCAGAATCTTTATTGGAAAGTGCTCTGAAAACTAAATCCCGCAGTTCGTCATCTTTATCTAAATCGTCCAATAGTTCCTCATAAGGGTCATCCACATTTTTTATTAATGATGTAACGAAGAATATCTTTTTGTCCTGATTTTTTTTAAGATATTGCTTGATGAATTGTAAAACATTAAAGGTTTTTCCCGTTCCTGTTGGCATATCTAACAGTAACAATCCAGTATTCTTTGTTTTATCCAGACAATATTTGCTAATTAATTCCAACATAAAATGTTGTTTTTTATCAAATTAGACCACAAAAATATTTGAACAGCAAAAAGCATTGTCACCTTTTGACGTGTTTTGGCACAACTTTTTTAAGAACCCTTCATTTTTTTCATTGCTTCTATGAAATAACCATCGATTTTTTCCTTTATTAAATATTCTTCATACTTATCATTAGAGCCATCGGTTGGCAAACGCAACACCTCTATTCCGGCTTTTTTACAAATCCCATCTCTTATTTTATCGTGTATCCTATGTTGCTCATCATTGCGGTGGTGTGCCCCATCTACTTCAATTACAAGTTTTTCTGCTTTGTTTATTTTTACAATAAAATCAAAACGTCTATTACCATTATTGTAATATTCTAATTCTTCTTTGGATAATTGTGCTAATTCTTTTCTGTCTTTGAATAATTGTGAAATACATTCACATTCACTCCATTTCCTTTCTTTATCTATCGTTACACAACCATTATATTCTTTAATATTAATTATGTCATTCAGTACTTCTCCGCACCTTTTTTCGTAGCCAGAAGACCTGTCTAAATAATCAGACTCATCATAATCTTCTGGTCTATTGTATTTCTCGTCATTATGAAATGGTTCCGCCGTGTCAAAAATTGACTTGGTTTTTGATTTATGGAAACCATAAATACCATTTTTGAAATCTTCATAGTCCTTAAAATGTTTATATACATAGTCTGTCAGTTTCTGAATAAACAACTGGTCATCTTCAAAATTTGTTTTTTTTGTCTTACGCTTTTTTTGGTATCTTTCCCGGTATCTTTCTATTTGTAATTGACGCCATTCCCTATCTCTTTGTTTGTTGCTCTTCCTTGGTATATATTTTTTTTCTATCATTTTCCTCTCGACCAATTTATCTTGTACATTTTCGTTCATCAAATGCGTTGAAGTAATAACTATGAGTTCCTCCTTTGCTCTTGAAACCGCAACGTTTACCAATCGTTTTTGTTGGCTCCATGGAAATTCCCAAGTATTGTCTTCAACAGGCATAAGATACACAACATCATATTCAGAACCTTGAGACTTGTGTATTGTCTGTATTGTCAATAAATTTACGTCACCATGCCCGTCAATTAACTTCGTTTTGAGACTATTGTTTTTATTTTTAATTTTTTCTTCCAACTCTTCCAATTGTCCTCTAAAAGGGGACATAATGCAAACCGTCTTCCACTTATTTATACTATTAACAAATCCTTCCCACTCCTCATTGAGGAAAATGTTGATTTGCTTTCTGTTGACTTTACTATTGTTGCCATCTGGCATTTTTATACTTTCACAATAGTTCCCTTCAAAATAAACAAGCCTTATTGGGCAGTTTTCCTTTATTGTCGCTATTTGCGTATTATTTTCGACTGGTTCTAAATCCAAATCCTCTTCCTCTTTTTTATATACATAATCCTTGCAAAATCCGATTATCCCAGGGTGGCATCGATAATGTTTCCTTAAATATATTGGTTTAATGTCAAAAACAGTCTGACAAACTTTCATAAAACTTTTATCAGTCGTCTGTTTGTAAATATCATCGTCATTTATTATGAATCGTTCATGCACTTTTTTTAACGCGTCTTCTTTAACTATTGGCGGCAACTGATTGTCATCTCCCACAATAACAAGTTGTTTTGCGGTAGTCATTGCAATTATTCCCAAGTCAATTGTTATCAACGAAGCCTCATCAATAATAATGTAATCAAAACATGATTTTTCTCCATCGCTAAAAAGTGTTTTTAGGGATTGAATAGTGCTGGTAACTATAGGCCAAGCCCCCAGAAATTCCCTTTCGTCCCCATTATACATTTTAACAATTTCTTCTTTGAAATATTCATATTCTTTGTTTTGGTATTTATACGTTAGTTTTTCCCTATTATTAAAAAAGCGGTAACCATGCGTATCATTGAAAGTGTCTCGTTTAGACTCGTCCCCTAAGAAAGCCGCACAATAATTAATATCATTGCATTTTTCTATTTTTGTTTCCACATCTGACACTGCAAGATTATTTGAAGATACCATTGCCACAGTTCGCCCCAACCCATTTATGCAGGCAATTAGATTAAAGATTGTTTTAGTCTTACCTGTTCCTGGAGGTCCTTGAATAATTGTTACTGGTTTTTCTAATGCAGCTTTAATGGCACTTATTTGTTTGGCATTTAAATCGGTGTCTATTAAATACTTTTCATAATCAATGGCTGTGCTTTCTGAGAGTTCTCCTACATTTTCACCCAAAAAGGTTTTCGTTAATTTGTTAAGGTCGGCATAATTGGTAGTAGCAAAGTACCAATGATTACTATAGGGCGCTTGTTTTGTATCATCATTATTGTCTTTTCCAAATTCATACGCAAGAGCTGCAAAGTACTTGAATCTTTCCTCTGGCGTTTGCACGGCACACTGATTTTGGGGATAGTTTGTGTTCATCTACGTTTTGCCTTTTCAGCGTCAGCAACTTACCCGTGATGCAGATTCACAAACAAATACCTCAGGACATAAAGAAAGCGTGGACATTCCTTATGTGCTCCGAGGTATTTGGCGTGACCCGACCGTCAAATAAGTTCCGTCCACGCCAAAGGCGTGAACATTTACTGAACTTATCTAATGATGGTCTCTTTCTATCGCCAAATTTTCGGAGCACCCAGATAGTAGCAAACGCTATGATTAATAATATGTTAAGTCAAATAATTCTTTCTGTTTCTTATTCGTGTTTTATGTTTTATGATGTCAAAGATAAATGAGCGAGCGAAAAATGAAAAGAAAAAAAAGAAGATCGGGATTTACAGCCAAGTCCGCCGTGTTGTGAAATAATAAATGATGAATAAATACTTTAAGCTTACAAATCCCTGTTATACACCCTTTTTATCCCCAACTTTTTCGGTATTTCCGCTTTTTTCTTTTGCATTTTCATTCTTGCCTTCAGCGACTCACGAAGCATTTGGGGATTAACGCCATAAAAACCAGCCTTTTCGGCACGTTCTTTTACTATTTTGAAAACGCTGATCCTTGAAATCCGCTTTCCGTTGGCTGTAATAAAGAAATCTTCGAGTTCAGGAAAAGCAAAAGAGAATTCCGCTCCGTCAAATCCGAACCTTTCGTTTTCACGGTCAAGATATATGACCAAATTCCACCATCTGCTATAATTGAAATAATTACGCAATGCCAGCCTGGTTTGAGAATCAATAATTTGTCGGCGTTCACGCCTCGTACCACGTCCGACAGTAATAATATAATTATCCCAATCAATGTCGCTGACTTTCAAATTAATCAGTTCCGAGACAGTTAGTCCAATATTGCTTAAAGCCATGATTATCGCCTTGTCTCGATAACCGACAAATGTGCCGATACGCTTTTTGTTGGTGTTAATCCTATCGACTATTTTTTCAATGTCGCGAGTGGTAATTGTCCTTTTTGGCGAATGTTTGTCTGTCGGCTTAATTACATCGGGGAATGAATTGTCATCACCGTAATGAAACCCATATTTTTCGTTCAAGAACTTGCAGAACAACCTGATTGACTGAACCTTGCGACGAATCGTCGGTGGTTTATATGTTGAGTTCGGCTGTTGATTTCTTTTTTGTATTTTTGATAACCTTTCCGACTTGCTCATCATTATTTCTAACGTAGGCAAAGGTTGTGACTTTACATGTTTCTGTATATAATCCATCCAATTGCAAATTGCTTCTGACAAGTCGTATTGGAAAGAAAGAATCCCATTGCTCATATTCTCAAAAATCATTGGCACAAAATCACTTATGTCAGTATATTTGGCGCGAATTGTGCCGATAGAATTGCCTTTGTTTATGTTTTCTTGCAGATAGGATTCAAATATCACTTTCAATTTTTCTATGGCATAATTGATTATATCTTCCATTATCAGTCCCTCATATACGTCAGATATTTCAGAAAAATGGAACACAAATAAATTCTCTCCCAAACGACCATAATAGTACGATTCCAACCAGTCCTGACACAACATAATTTTATATTGCGCTTCGGATATCTCTTCCCTGTCCGTTCCAGTTTGTCTTAATTTATTTTCTTCTTCCATAATAATTCAAAATCCAACACAAAATTAGTTAACAATATCCACCATAATTGCAATGTTGAAAAATTTTTTCAACCTCTATTAACCTGACAATAAACCAAATAACTAACCTCATTCAAAAAATGTAAAACCAAACTTGTTTCTGTCAATATATTTGCTGTAGGAGAAATCCGACTAAATTTGCAGTTAACTCATTAAATATCAATAAATTAAACCCTATTTTTGTTTGTTTTTTTTGGTGTGGTTAGTTATATTTGCCAGCACGAAACCAAACAAAAAAAACTATGGACAACACCAATTTTGGAGAGAAGCCAGAAGCAATTGAATTCGCGGAGCACGACAACACCGACTGGGTGAACTATTTGCCAGAAGACACTCTGCGTGAACGAATAGTGAAGCGGGTGCTAGTGCAAAATATGAAATATGGTTTAAAAACAATATACATTCTTACTGGTGAAGTTGTTAAAGATGACACGGATAGTTCTTTTGCTAATGTGACTAATAGCCTAAAACTTTTTTCACTGTCGGTGGCAGAACCAGGAATGCACAGGGCTAGGATAATCAGAGTATTTAAAGATGCGTATAGTAAATCTGACGGAGTTGCTCGTATTGACATTACCGATGAATATGATGAGGTAAAGACGAGTTTGCATTTTTCAGATAACGAGCAACGTATAGAGTTTTATGAAGGCGAACAATTATCACATAAATATCCAGTTGACAGTGTTAAAAATGTATTCTACAATATACAGAAGAAACCTCGCCTATCTGATGATATTTACGGTTTTATAGATGTATGGCGCCCGATTATGAAGCAAATGGGCAGATGTATGATTGAAGACTGGAAAATAGATAAAGTGTATTTCCTGGACAGCGATGAATCTTTTGAAAAATACGACATACGATTCAACATATTCGTTAAAGGAAACATGTATGTGGAATTGCATATTCTGAAACGCAATAAGTTTTGGCTTGCGGCGGGACGAAGTTGGGATTATGTTTACCGTGAATGTGAAAATGACGGTGAGTTAATTATTGCGATAAAGGAGTTGGTGTCCGAATATCTTTTGCGCAATATAGGCCGTAGCATAATAAAATTTATAGAGAATACTGAAAATTACACAGTTGTGCTGGCGGAAATGCCTGATTATGTATTTGATTTAGACGAAAACCAAATGAAAAAATTTTACTATATGGTTTACGAACAATCAATTGCAAATGGCGAAACTTCAATAGAAAACAATCGGTGGGATAATTATAATTTAACCATTTTGGAGTTAAACGGCAATCTGGATTCGTTGTTCTATGAGTTGCTGCCCATGTTTGATACCGAAGAGAATTTCCGTGAACGGTGGGGTGTGGAAGATATTTTTTGCACACGAAAGTTATCGAATGATTCTGGTATTCTTCAGTTTGAGCCAGCATTCACTTTTGTTGTAAGAGGTTATTTGTTCGATGGCATTATAAGTATCACTGTAAGCGCACCAAATAAATATACTATTTACCTTTTTGATTTTGCGCACGTGTTCATGTCGAAATGGGAATGTGACATCACAAAATGCCGTTTGGAGTCAATGCTGGACTTGATAATTAATGGTGGTTATTTGGGCGATGATGTGCGGGAACTAGTTGATGCAAAATTTGAAAAGACTATGTATAGCATTAAATATTATAGAAGCGCAGGGGCAATTAACGATTAGTAGGCTGATACATAATTAATTATTAAATATCGACAGTATAATAAAGAACTTATGAACGAATATTACTTGAACAATCCCGAAAACCGTCACCTCGTAAAGGCAGACTTCCCGAACGCCGAACATATGTTTGTTTGCGGCGACATTCATGGAGAGTTCCGCTCGTTGGTGTTCACTATATGCAGCAAATACAACCTTAACAACGCCGTAGTGATTGTTGCTGGCGATTGTGGGTTAGGGTTCCACTCGCCGAAGTATTACGAGAGCGAGTTTAAACATTGCGGCCAACAACTTCGCAATCATAATGTAACAGTGGTGTTGCTGCGCGGCAACCACGACGACCCCGCATGGTTTAT
The DNA here is from genome assembly GCA_016284875.1 of Salinivirgaceae bacterium. Lineage (GTDB taxonomy): Bacteria > Bacteroidota > Bacteroidia > Bacteroidales > SZUA-534 > RUG13583. The sequence goes on from JAEEPS010000003.1 coordinate 67,737, forward strand.
AGAGCAACGGCAAGCAGCTGATGGCTTCTTGATAATTCCTGATTACACTGTGATACGTTGTTGCTGGCATAATGTGCTGTGCATTGGCGGCGCAATAAGCATAGACCGACGAGTGCGTAAGAACTGGCAGGCAGCCGATGGCCATACCTACTACTGGCCCGATGAACCACCATTCTATTCGCCAGTATTGCTCGACGAACTGCGACAACTGCAATTGCCAATTGACACAGTGGTCACTCACACCGCGCCTTCGTTCTGCATGCCAACCGATAAGAACGGCATTGAGTCATGGCTGGCTCGCGACAATGCACTATTCCTTGATTGCGAGATGGAACGCACCACAATCGACAAGATACACGAGCACCTTCATGCCGACAAACACCCACTTCGGCAGTGGTTCTATGGGCACTTTCACCTGCACAACGAAGCTTCTATTGATGGCATTGATTACACGGCGCTCAACATTATGGAATTCAATGATATACGTTGATTAAGGATTAGAACTGTAATATAATATTGACCGATGAACCTGATTGGTTCATTATCAACTCATAACAACAAGAATCTTAACATTAAAACAATATTAATATGGGTCGTTTTTTAGGTATAGGCATTGATTATGAATTAATTGTATCAGAAAAAGAAGCAAAAAGAGTATTCTCGAGTTTAGAAGAAGTTACCCAAAAAATTCTTGACGAATACAATGTGGCCGATGTTTACAACATAGAAAAAATCGAGACCGATAAAGATACACTCAATGTGTTCACGCTTAAATCGGAAATTATTGAAACAGAGTTGTATCCGTTTACAAAAGATTTTTTCAGTTGGCGTTTTCCGCACGGGTGGGACGGATTGATTGCCGATGCCCTTTCGTCGATAAAGCCAATAAAAACCTTGGATGAATTATTAGAATATGCAAAACACAGTGATAGAGACGATTACCTTTTTCAAAATGATGAATTTGGTGACAACAAGACAGTTCTTCTGAATGAAAATAATGGAAAACGATTCTATTTCAGGCGCAACAGTTTTCTTCTTTCCGCCGATGGCAAGATTTTTATGGAGTGTTACAATGAAATATTTTACCGTATAGCTGAACTCTTGAAAGAAAAATATCGGAACTACAAGATTTCAAAAGCCATTGATGTTTACATAACAGGGTAATTATACTTAAAGAATTGGAGGCACGGGATATAAAACTCATTTATAAATGAAGCAGTAAGGCTGGAAAAAGAAAAAATGAAACGCCGCCTTAAAAACGAGTCCAACCACATGAGATTTTGGACTTCGATATTGTAAAAAAAGCTAGTAAATGGGGCTCTGCCACCCTTTATACAAACGAGTGATAATGATATTTGAAATGTTTAACAACAAATAATTAGAGTATGAAACTATTTAAAGGTATTTTCAGCAAGAAACAGCAATCGGAGGAATCTGCCGAAGTAGAGCAGCAACAGCAAACGATAAGTGAGCCGCCATTCTATTCGCCTGCATTGCTCAATGAACTGCGACAAATGCAAATCCAGATTGACACTGTGGTTACTCATACCGCGCCTTCGTTCTGTGTGCCGACCGACAAGAACGGCATAGAGTCATGGCTGGCTCGCGACAATGCGCTATTTCTTGACTGCGAAATGGAGCGCAACACAATCAACAAGATACACGAGCACTTGCTTGCCGACAAACACCCGCTGCGTCAGTGGTTCTATGGACACTTTCACCTGCACAACGAAGCCACTATTGACGGCATTGATTTCACTGCGCTTGACATTATGCAAATACGAAATGCGAATTATTAATTTATTGTATAACCCTTAAAACCAAATAACTATGAAAAAGTCAAGATTCGTAGATGTAATCGTGGACTTAAACAAAATAAAATTTGACCCTTCAAAATCCAACATGTCAGTAGAAGAACTAAAAAAAAGGGTGACACTTCATATAATAAAAAGCCTTTACGAAGAAGCGTTAAAGCAAGGCAAAACAAGTAAATGCAGCCTTAAAAAACGAGCCCAACCATACGTGGATTTCGATATTATCATAGACAAAGACGAGAAAAGCGGCTGGTATATGGGCCAGTGCTACCATTTACCCGAGGCCATGAGTCAGGGCAGAACCATTGATGAGTTGTATGACAATATTGAAGAAGCCATACAACTTGTGATTGAAAGCAATCGCGAAAAGGTTGATGCTGACAGCGGTCCAGATTGCAAGATTCACAAAACACCACACGGATACACCGTTGCTGTGAGGAAAGACGAAAAAAACGGACGTTACGCTGGGCAATGCCGCGAAATACCCGAAGCCACAGGCCTAGGCAAAACCATTAAAGGGTTGTTAGATAATATAGACTGTGCTGTCGGAGATGTTTATGTAAGCAATCGGGAGAAAGTTGACGCCAACTACAAAGGCAGAAAAACAACATGGGATATCGTATTGGTACAATGTTGAATTAGAAAATGAATCAGAATGCGTTAATGACCAACTGCTTAGGTGTGCATTGCCTTTCTGATTAAGTCCATTAGTTGACGTTGCGCCTGCGACCACACCAAACCACTCACTAATGGGCGATTTTTTAGTAACTATAATAAAAAAACATATGGCATATTTTAGTAAAGAAATTTATGAAAGAAAGGCGAATCATGCTTACACAATATCAATGGAAGGCATACGAGCCATAGCACAATATTTTGTCAAAAAAGATGGTTACTCGGAAGATGACGAAGAGTATGAAGATATGATTGATAATTATGCTGAAATTTTCGAGCCTGTTGCTAGGCTGTCGCATCTGCGGCATGAAATACATTCTAATACTCAATACCGTTTATTGGAATTTTGGGATTCATCGTTTGATAGATTGATAGATGAAGTTAATGAACTGAATCGAAAATACGATTTAGCACCAGTAGCTGTAGAAACAATGGAATGCGACTCGTTTGTCGATTTAATTATGGGAAATGAAATAGTTTTGGAATCATTAGGCATTGAAAAAGAACAATGGGATAAATATCTTGATGAAAATGGTGATTGGAAAGATGATAATGAAATTGGTGATATGATTGATAGAAAGATGGATGAAAATATAGATAAATGGTCAGAATCGATCAGAAATTGGTTTGGATATATCAATGAAAAATTTGGTTCGGATTTTCCACATTGAAAAACAATGATTTTGCGATGAAACGCGACGGAGTATTTCTTCGGACACGCCTGAAATAGAAATCAATGCAAAATGTGTACTTGTTGCGCCTGCAACAGCCCCCAACCACTCACCAATGGGCGATTTTATAAAATATAGTTCAATACAGAATAACAAACCTAAAACACAGAATCATGACACCACAATTATTTACCAAAATCTTCTGGAAACAGTATCTTTTGCTTGAAAAAGATTTTCTTGAAACGGAAGAATATGTTGCTATTGACAAAAGCAACTACAAGACATTTTCCCATCGCTACATTTATTTGTTTTTGAATATTTGCAGCGAGGTCGATTCTGTTGCCGAGGAATACTGCAAGATTGTCAAAACTTCGCCCAAAGCAAAGAACATATTACAAAAGATGGCCATAATTGTTGACAATGAACCTTCGATTAAGAACCAGAAAGTATCCACAAGATACCCCTATGAAAAAATCAATTTGGTTCCGTTTGCTGGGTTCGACAGCGAGTCTGCCGCTGGGTGGTGGCATGAATACAATCTTGTCAAGCATTTCAGGGCAGACGTACCAGAGAACAGCATTCCTAACCATCAGCGTGCAAACCTGAAAAATGTGATGCTTGCTCTCTCGGCGCTATACATACTCTGCCATAATTATTACAAACTACTTGGCGAATCTGATACCGCACTTGAGCAGTCCCAGTTGTTCGAGTGATTTATGAGCATTGCCTAATTGGCACCAGCCAATAGTTGACAAGCAACATCAAAAATGAAAAATCGCTGTTATTACAAAAAGTATCTGATTCAAAACAACATGGACAAGCAATTCAAAAACGAAGAAGAGAAAATAATCTACAACATCTGGCATCAATTGACTGACGGCTTCGACCCGTCAAGGTTTATTGAGGTGTGACTATAGTTGAGTTCGCTCTATTCATATTTCATAAAACAGCAACCGACGGAACGGAAAGTTGCTTTACTCATGAGTCTGTCATGTGCTTATGCGGTTGCCTTGTCCGCAAGTTTTCCTAATAGGAAAACCCACCTTGCTAAATAAACATTATTGACAAGTATAAATGATAATTATCAAATACAATGTTTGTTTTGCTGACGCAAAAAAGTATTTTTAGAAAAATAACTATCGAAAAAAAATGTCTTTCAAATAATCCACACAAAAAAACGGTTTTACACTCAAAAAGCGTGTGTAAAACCGTGTGTAATTGTTGTAATCTATTGATTATCAACTCTCATTGCGGAGAGAGAGGGATTCGAACCCCCGGTAGTGTTACCTACGTCGGTTTTCAAGACCGGTGCATTAAACCGCTCTGCCATCTCTCCAAGGCGCGACAAAATTAGAAAAAAGTTCATTTCGCACAACATCAGCCGGCAAAAAATGGCACATCTTTATATCGCTGATTTTCAAGGGCCAACGCAAAAGTTACAATATAACAATCATATTAACCGCATATTAAAGATGGCATTTACGATATCACAAACCTACTTATTACAATTATTTATGGAGGGATAAAAGATAGAATTGTGTTGATTATTCAGCACCAAACTATTTTTTCGATTGTTTTCGCATTTTTTTTGTGTCGCCTGTCGGTATGGGCATTGCAGAACGTCGGTTAACTTCAGCCGCATCTATATTTGGCCAAGTAAAAATGTCGGCGGGCGATTTTGGCTGAATGTTCTCCAACCACACAAAACCACCTAGACGCATATCGGATTCAGAAACATTCTCAATTGGGAAAATGTCGGAATGCGGTTGCGAACGATAGACAAGACGCTTTATTGCCTTGTTTTTCAAGTAGATAGTCAAATCAGTACTCTCACCTTTGTTCACACCAACAATCTGATTGTCGTCGACTGGGAAGTAGAGTGTCTGCGCACGCTTGAAGACATCGACTTTGTAAAGGTCGTTATTGCGCAGATAGCCAGTCATTTGTGCACCTTTTATCTGATTGTAGTGAATGCTGTCGTGCGGAGCAATAATCATTCCGGTTTTATAGAGCATGAATTTCTCTAACAGATTGTCTTTCACATAGGCCTCCATGTATTCGGTGGTAATCTGGTTACCTTGAACCCAGAAAATCGGATTGCCGTAGAAGCGTGCAATACTATCGGCCATTGAGAAGAAAATGGAATCGGTCTGGAGTTGAAGGTCCGATTTGTAGGCGCGAACATGCCAGTAGGCGCTGAAGGTGCGGAACTGACCCGATGTGTCGCGGCAGGCTTTGAGCGTATCGGCATGCAGGTAGAGCGAATCGCCCATTGCCACATAAATCATCTGCGCACTATCGGTAACTATCAGCAATTCAGGATCTTTATGTATCTCCACATAATTGCCTTTCACCACCAATTGCTGCACCGTATCAATAGCCACCACGTTTGAATAGGCCGTACCGCTCTCATTCAGACGGTCGAACGACATGCTGTCGCAAGTAACTGTCTGATTGGGATTTCGGAACAAAGCGTCATACTTGAACATCGAAAGTTCGGTCTCCGTGTTGTACCAACCGTAGCGGGCATACATGTAGTTTGTGTCGTTGTAGAACTCTGTTGGACCGAAAAAGTCGATGATTTTTGTGTCAAGGCCATATCTGATTGTATCGGTAAACATCTGGTATTCAGACGAATTGTGGTCTATCACCACATCTTTCCGAAAATAAACCTCGCGCTGATGATGATAATAGTAGCCCTTGAGACTTGTGAGCACTGTCAGACTGTCGACTATGCGGCCATTGTGCTCATAGAAACCGATGTCGGACTGCAAGTCGTAATCGAGAGAATCGGTGGTGAGCACAATCTGGCTGTCGCGAAGCACCACATTGTTGCGGAAATGAGCAATCTTCTGGTCACCGTCGTGCCGCAGAAAATCAGCACGGACATCAATATTCTTGTTGTTAAGTTTGTATAGATGAACATGTCCGAAAGCATCGAACATATTACGGTCGGAATAGAAGTGGGCGCTATCGCACTCCATAATGGAACTGTCCTGCTTGAATCTGACATTGCCAATCAGCCGTCGCGCACCATTGTATAAGTTTACGTCGGAACGGATTGTGTTGGCACGAATCAATTCCACTTTGGTCTTTTTCTGCGCAAACGACTGATTTGCAGCCAATAGCGCAAACAAAAGCACACAAAAACCAATCAGCGACCGATGTGTCAGCATATCAGAACTTTACGTTGTTCAGGATTTCAGAAATGATGATGTCGTCGGTCACATTTTCGGCTTCGGCCTTATAGTTGCGCACAATGCGGTGGCGCAAAACTGATGGCGCCACAGCCTTAACATCCTCAACATCAGGCGAATACTTGCCCGAAACGGCAGCGTGGGCTTTCGCACCAAGAATCAGATATTGCGAAGCGCGTGGACCTGCGCCCCATACCAGATATTTGCTTGCCAGAACCGATGCCGACGGAGTGTTGGGGCGAGTCTGTGCCGCCACATTCACTGCGTAACGAACCACATTCTCGTTGACCGGAATGCGACGGACAAGTTGTTGGAAATCAATCAAGTCGTTGGCCGAAATCACAGTTTCGGCTTTGACCGTGGCTGATGATGTGGTGGATGTCACAATGCTTATCTCATCGTCAATTGACGGGTAGTCGAGATTCACCATAAACATAAAGCGGTCGAGTTGCGCCTCGGGCAGCGGATAGGTTCCCTCCTGCTCTATCGGGTTTTGAGTTGCAAGCACAAAGAACGGCTCGGGCAGTTTATTGCGTGTGCCCGAGACTGTTACGCTTCGCTCCTGCATGGCCTCAAGCAACGCCGACTGCGTTTTTGGCGGTGTGCGGTTAATCTCGTCGGCCAGAATGATGTTGGCAAAAACGGGACCTTTTATGAATTTGAATTCGCGTTTCTCGTTCAGAATTTCAGAGCCGGTGATGTCGGACGGCATCAGGTCTGGTGTGAACTGAATGCGGCTGTACTGCAAGCCCAAGGCATCGGCTATAGTGTTCACCAGCAAAGTTTTAGCCAATCCCGGCACACCCACCAGCAGACAGTGTCCGCCGCTGAAAACCGACAGCAGCACCGACCGCACCACATCGTCCTGACCAATAATCACTTTCGCAATTTCGGCGGTTATCTTGTCGAAATTCATCTTCAAGGCATCAACAGCCTTCACATCGTTCTCGTAAATCATTGCGCGTCAGTTTTTAACCATTCCTTGTTGTGGAACTTGCATTTTTTGAAATCGTCGTCAATCTTAATGTAGGTGGCTTCGATGGTTTTTGCCAGCCAATCCTCCAAGACGTCGCCCTTTTTCCTCTCAATTGCCAGATTCTGAATGCGTTGGTAATCTTGCGACAGATTGGCCTTGTGCGGTTTTGTTTTCGACCTCAGCAATACAATCTTGCACACGGTGCGTTCTTGTTCATCCTTAGTTTCAAAAGGTTGCGACACATCGCCAACCTCAAGGTTGCGGATGGCTGTGGCCACTTTCGGGTCGAGTTGTTCGGCCTCAAATAGCGATGTGCCTGTGTAGGGGTTAATCATCACGCCGCCATTGAGCCTGGTGTCCTCGTCATCAGAGAACATCCAGCAGGCTTCTTTGAATGTAACTTCTTTATCCACAATCTTCTGACGGATCGTATCTAATCGCATCATGGCGTTTTTCTTTTCGGTTGCCGATATCTGCGGTTTGAGCAGGATGTGGCGGCAATTCATGCGCTCGCCGCGTTTCTCGATGAGTTGGATGATATGGTAGCCGAATTCGGTTTTCACAACCTTCGAAACCTCGTTCGGGACAAGGTTAAATGCCACGGCCGAAAACTCCGGTACAAGTTCGTCGCGGGTCATGAAGCCCAGTTCGCCGCCCTTCATTGCAGATCCTGGGTCCTCGGAGTAGAGCACAGCCAAAGTTGCGAAACTCTCGCCTTTGGCCACACGTTCTTTAAACTCACGCAGACGGTCCTTAATTCGCAGAATCTCAGTTTCTTCAATCTTTGGGAACACCGACAGTTGCTCAATCTCAAACTCAGTGTTGATAATGGGCAAACTGTCTTTTGGCAGTGCCTTGAAGCAGTCGCGCACCTCTTGCGGTGTCACAGTCACTTCGCGCGTCACTTCGTCTTCCATGGTTTGCGCCGTAAGTTGCTCTTTTACAATATCAAGCAAATCTTCGCGGATGTCGGCTATCGGCTTTTTGTAGTATTCCTCAAGTTTTTCCTCGCCGCCAATTTGCGACACGTAGTAGTTCATTCGGCGGTCGGTTTCAGCGTTCACCTGCGCCTCGCTCACCTCCACAGTATCATTTATTGCCTGATTGACAAGCAATTTCTGATACATTCCTTGTTCAAGAATCTGACATTCGATGTCGTCGTCCATCATATAACTTTGGGCGCGCATCTGCATTTTCTGGTTCTGTATGTCGCTGTACATCACAATTTGGCGCCCAATGATAGCGACAATCTTATCAATCACCATGCCGCCTTCTTCCTGTGCTGCTGACGAACCGACAAGCAGCATTAACGATGCCGACAAGCAGACGGCTTTTTTAATGGTTGGTCTTATATCAATTAACATAGTTCGTGAATCTCTGTTTGTTTACTGCATCAACGTATATTTTTATCTCAAGATTGCGAATAAGGTCGTTTTTTCGGTGATTGAGCAGAATCTCGCGGATTTTTTCTTTTGCAAACACCAAAGGAGCCTGCTCATTGACATCGCGGAACTCCTTCACCATGAAATAATAGTTGTATAGCGAATCTCGCCCCTCAACAAAACGTCCGTTCTTGGCAACAGCCTTCGGGTCGGTAATAGAGCCCTTAGGCATCTTACTGACTGCATCAGAAAGGTAGCACCAGTTGGCACCCATATCGAATTCGTGGGCTTCTTTGTCACAAAATTCCTCAAGTTTGGGCATATCGTCGGGGCGGTTGTTGCGCACCAGACTGCGGATTTTGTTTGCATTGGCCGATGTGTTGGGTATCTGCACAAAGACAACTTTTACCGCACAACTGTCGAGCAGAAAATTGTTTCCGTATTTCCCATAATGATCGGCTATCTGCGAATCAAGTATCAGTGTATCAAGATTTTGTTCAATGTAAAGTTGTTGGTACTTATAGACCAGCAGAGCCGTACGATAGTCGTTCACCATGTTCTCGACGCTCGCGTAACCATCAGCATCAATATTTGTGATGGCTTTCTCAAGCATAAGGCGATTATGTATCCACTTGTCAACGTAGTTTTGCACAAATTGCACACTATCAGCCCCTTTCAGATTGCCAGGCATAAGTTTGCTCACTTGTTGCAACGTCAGTTCTGCGCTGCTGGTTTTGGCCAGAATCATGTCATCGGTCGCGTTTTTCGCCCAAAATTGGCAACTTACCACCAATGACAATGCCGACACTGCAATCAAGCCAATGCTCAGCACCAATCTGCGTGAGTCCTTGTTTCCAATCATTTCTTTATCATTGAATTAAACACTGCTTCATTGATTTTCACGGTATGCTTCGATCTCAGTTGCTCAAGCCATTCTGCTTCCAATTTGTTCTGATAGTCAGAAATAACCAGACCTCGGCACTCGTTGAGAGTTTTCGGCATTGGCGGAACGTTGCGCACTAAATAAAAGACGTATGACCGGCCCTCATGGTTCATGACTTTAGTTTTGGTCTTTCCCCACGCATCCTTGTCGATACGGATTCCGTCAATATCACACCATTTGCCATCCACAATATTGTATTTCTTCGCGTCGCCACCCATTCCAATGCTGTCGGGCTCAACACCTATTTTTGCCATCGATGCTCTGACTTGCTTTTCATAGTCGCCTTTCTTTGAGCCCGCCTTCAATGCTGCAGCAATCTTGGTATCAGCGTTTTTCTTATCAGCATCGGAGAACGCGTTACCATTGTATGAGCACGATGCCACTTCTACCCTATCGCCCCACATATAGTTCTGCTTGTTGGCCTCATAGTATTTTTCGAGTCCTGCGGAGTCGGTTGCGGCTTTGGTCCAAACCATCTTGTCCATCAGCGCAAAAAGAAGGATTCCGTCGTGGTACTCCTGAAGCAAATATCTTAATTCAGGATACTTACGAGGCAACTGCTCTTTAGCATAATCAGTAACCATATCCTCAACAATACGATCATATTCTTGTTTGAGCAGAATTTCGACAGGCTGTTTGGGCGCAGCACCACTGCTTTCCACTAGTTTTGCATAATCACCTTGCGTAAACTTCACAGTATCATTAATTGAAAAGATAACTTTATTGTGCCCTTTGATTTTGTCGGCCGTCCAACTTCCACTCCAAACCGATGTGTCGACCAGATTATTGAACTCATATAAAGCCGCCTTGTCTTCTGTGAAATGATATTCTCGTTTAAGACGCTCTAGCACAACTTTTTCTGCATAGTCGCTTCGAACATCACGCGAAAGGAGTTTCATGATTTGGGGTTTCATGCTCTCATAATCGTCAAACGGTTTCACTTCTAATAGTTTGATAATGTGCCATCCATAAGATGTGTGAACAGGTTGAGAAATGTCACCTACATTTTTAAGAGAGAATGTTGCTTCTTCAAACTCCGGTACCATCATACCCGCAGCGAACCATCTCAGATCGCCTTGCTGGTCACGTGTTTTGTCATCGTCGGAGTAGCGAGTTACCATCTGTGCCCAATCAGCACCTGCTTTCAGTGAGTCGGAAATCATTTTCACCTTGTCGGCAGCAGCCTTTTGTTTTGCTTTGTCGGCATTTGGATCCACCTTAATCAATATGTGCGCCACATTAAACTTTCCTGGATTGGGACGGCGACTGTTTATTTTCAGAATATGATAGCCGAAACGTGTGCGAAAAACTGGTGAAACTGCACCAACTTTAGTCTGGAAGGCAACTTTCTCGAATTCATAAATCATTGAAAACGCAGAAAAGAAGCCCAAATCACCGCCATTCTTCGCTACCGACGGATCATCAGAAGTTTCACGGGCAAGTTTTGCGAAATCCTCTCCTTTCAGTGCACGTTTACGAATACTCTCGGCTCGATTGTATGCCTTTAGAGAGTCGGCAGCACTGACATCCGGCTTGCAATTAACTATAATGTGCGATGCCCGGAGAATCCATTGAAGGTGCTCGTATGCCTCACGCGCTAGCGAGTCGTCGACTGACGGGTCTGTGAAATACGGCTTTTCGAGTTGTGAGCGGTAACCATCAAACTCGCGGCGGAAATCGGCTGTTGTATCCATTCCGGCAGCCTCTGCTTCATACACTTTGAGTTTATAGTCGATAAATAGACTCATATATCCGGACAGCGATGCGGAGTCGAATGTAACGTCAGTATTGTTCTTTTGGTAAAGACGAACAAACTCGTCTTTGCTAATTTGTTTATTATCAATAGTCAGCAATATATCTTCGCTGGCTGTTTGAGCGACGGCTGACATTGTGGCCGCCATGACAATTGACAGAAAAAAACTTCTCATTCCAATAATCTATATGTATTTGACATACATAATTCCAACATTCCATCATGCAAACAAGAATATATTTACCTGATAACAAGCATGATACAACTATCGAAACAATGCGTCATAATCGCGGCAAAATACAAAAAGAAAAAGATATACGAAATAGGTTTTCGGTGACGGGTTTTGATGTTAATAGATAGAGTTTGCTTGATTTTGTCCTCCAGTCTTGTAACACACCCGCAACCGCCGCGTCTCTTTCGGTGTGTTAAATTTAAAGATTATGAAAAAGACATTTTTACCGATTCTTATTTTTGTGATGCCGTTATTGTCTGTGGCACAGAACGATACCAATGACGGCAAACTTCAGGATTACAAGATTATTACGGGCCGTTTCGAGGGCGGCTCGGCTGAGCAGCAGGGCGCATACGCCCAATTGTTCGGCGCCGACGACACGCAGCGCAAGTTCGATTTGTATTTTCATTGGTACAACATTGCGCACGAGTACAGCCACTGCCTTCTCGACTTTTACGGCAAGAGTGTTGGCGGCGTTGAGGAAGAGATGCTTGCCAACAAGTTCGCGGTTGCCTATTGGCGGGCCGCTGGCTTTGCCGACGAACTCTCAACTCTGAAAAGCATACTCGACGGCGCGCTGTCGGCTTTTCCGAATCCTGTGCCCGATGGCAAGACGTTTACCGATTGGTACACAGAGATTTGGGGTACCGAGCAACTTATGAACGCCGCGGTTTACGGCTATTTTCAGTTCAAAAGTGTGCTCATTGCGATGGACGATGCCGACGACCTGACGCAGTGGTTTGCCAATGTCGGAATCGATGGTTTTTCACTGCCAAACGGTTGCCAATCAAAGAAATATCCCATCAAGGCGGAGTCGGCATCCGATGTTCTGAACGATTTGCAGCAGTTCTTCAAGGCATCGGGCATTGAGCCTCCAACCGTCGGCCTTAATCTGACCAACGACCCGATGACCCATCGCTCACAAAAGATGTAAAAGGTAGGGCGCAATCCTTCCGTCATTCAATTAATCAGTCATTCAGTTAATCAACCCTTAGTTTCCGCCATTCTGTCATACAACACTGACACGTTTCGGGCCGAATCGCTCTGCGGACTGACAAAAATTCGGACAGCGGCGGCCAAAAGCGGGCAAAAAACGTCTGGCACAGAGATTGTCAATCGTTGGGCAATCAATTTTAAAAATTGAACAACAATTTAAAATTTAAATATTATGGGAAAGATAATTGGAATCGATTTAGGAACCACAAACTCTTGCGTTGCCGTGATGGAAGGCAACGAACCTGTGGTTATTGCAAACAGCGAAGGCAAACGTACAACGCCTTCGGTAATCGGCTTTATTGACGGCGGCGAGCGCAAAGTGGGCGACCCTGCAAAACGTCAGGCCATCACCAACCCGCAGAAGACCGTCTTCTCAATCAAGCGGTTTATGGGCGAGCGCTACGACAATCTGACAAACGAAATCAACCGTGTGCCTTACAAGGTTGTGAAGGGCGACAACAACACCCCGCGTGTCGACATCGACGGCCGCCTGTACACACCGCAGGAGATTTCGGCCATCATTCTTCAGAAAATGAAGAAAACAGCCGAAGACTATCTGGGACAGGAAGTTACGGACGCCGTAATCACCGTGCCCGCTTACTTCAACGACTCACAGCGTCAGGCTACCAAAGAGGCTGGCGAGATTGCGGGCCTGAACGTCCGCCGTATTGTGAACGAGCCTACCGCGGCTGCCCTGGCTTACGGCCTTGACAAGACCAACAAGGATATGAAGATTGTCGTTTTCGACTGCGGCGGCGGCACCCACGACGTGTCGGTGCTTGAACTTGGCGACGGCGTGTTTGAGGTGAAGGCTACCGACGGTGACACCCACCTGGGCGGTGACGACTTCGACCACCGCATTATTGAGTGGCTGGTTCAAGAGTTCAAAGACGAGAACTCTGGCGCCGATTTGAGCAAGGACCCAATGGCTCTGCAACGCTTGAAAGAGGCTGCCGAGAAGGCGAAAATCGAACTTTCGAACACCACATCGACCGAAATCAACCTGCCTTACATTATGCCTGTCGACGGCGTTCCACGTCACTTGGTTCGCACGCTGACCCGTGCAAAATTCGAGCAGTTGATTGACGACCTTATCCAACGTACAATCGCACCTTGCAAATCGGCTCTGCAAAACGCTGGTTTGACAGTTAACGATATCAACGAGGTTATTCTGGTGGGCGGCTCAACACGTATTCCTGCCATCCAACAGGCTGTGGAGAAATTCTTCGGCAAGGCACCGTCGAAGGGCGTGAACCCCGACGAGGTGGTTGCCATCGGCGCTGCAATCCAAGGCGGCGTTTTGACTGGCGACGTGAAGGACGTGCTGCTGCTCGACGTTACCCCGCTTTCGCTCGGCATCGAGACTATGGGCGGCGTGATGACCAAACTTATCGAGGCCAACACCACCATCCCGACAAAGAAATCGGAAACCTTCACAACGGCTGTCGACAATCAGCCATCAGTTGAGATTCACGTGCTTCAGGGCGAGCGCTCAATGGCGAAGGACAACAAGACCATCGGCCGCTTCCACCTGGACGGCATTATGCCCGCACCGCGTGGTGTGCCGCAGATTGAGGTTACGTTCGACATCGACGCCAACGGCATCCTGAACGTGTCGGCCAAAGACAAGGCCACTGGCAAGGAGCAGAAAATCCGCATCGAGGCATCGTCGGGTCTGTCTGACGACGAAATCAAGCGTATGAAGGCCGAAGCCGAGGCCAACGCCGAAGCCGACAAGAAGGAGAAGGAGCGCATCGACAAAATCAATCAGGCCGACTCAATGATTTTCCAAACCGAGAAGAACCTGAAGGAGTACGGCGACAAACTGCCTGCCGACAAGAAATCGGCCATCGAGAGCGCGCTGAACAAACTGAAAGACGCTCACAAGGCTCAGGACATTGCCGCTATCGACGCCGCAATGAACGAGGTGAACACCGCCTTCCAAGCCGCTTCGCAGGATATGTACAACGCTCAGGCCCAAGCCCAACAGGCTCAGCCAAACGCTGGTCAGCAACAGCAAGCCAACAATGGTGGCAAGAACGGCTCAGACGAGGTGACGGACGTGGACTTCGAAGAGGTTAAATAATTTTGAGACTCTGATTAGAGTTTAGATAAATGAAAAAGGCTACCCATTGAGGGTGGCCTTTTTTTGTTATAAACATAGTTAAACGCGTTTATGTTATTATTCAGAAGAAATGGCAAAAAATAGTTATACTTGTTTCAGTAAATGATAAATGACGGATGTAATGGGGCTGTACGAGGTTATAAAAGATAGTTTGTTTGGGAAAAAGGATGCCAAGCCAACCATTGCGTTTATTGATACAGAAGTTGGTGTGCAAGACAAGAAGGTGCACGATATTGCGGCTATTGTCGGTAATAAGCAGTTTCATAGTTCGTTACAACCTGAATTTGCGCAATTTGTGGCTGATGCCGAATACATTTGCGGGCACAATATTATCCACCACGACCTGGAATATCTACCAAAATTAGAAGGGAAGAAAAACATTGACACACTTTATTTCTCACCATTGCTTTTTCCGAAGCGCCCCTATCATAAACTGCTGAAAGACGATAAAATAGATACTGAAGAGTTGAACAATCCGCTGAATGATTGTCAGAAGGCGCGTGACTTGTTTTATGATGAGGTGAATGCTTTCGAAGAATTGGATGATAATTGGAAATCAGTTTATTGCAATTTGCTTTATGGCCAAAAGGAATTTTGCGGATTCTTCGATTATTTGGGAATAAAACCTGATGACACAAATATCGACCAATTGATAAAACAATTGTGTGATAGCAGAATATGCATTCATTCTCGAGTCGATTTAGTTGCGTACAAATATCCTGTTGAACTGGCTTATACACTTGCGCTAATATCAACTGGTGATAGTTTTTCGGTAACACAGCCTTGGCTGATGCGCAATTACCCGAACATTGAAAATGTTATAAAATTCCTGTGCAATACACCTTGTCATACTGAAGATTGCAAGTATTGTAATGATAAACTCGATATACACAGGGGATTGAAAGAGATATTCGGCTACGAAAAGTTCAGACTTTTCGATGGGGAACCGATGCAAGAAAAAGCCGTTCAGGCGGCAGTTGATGGAAAATCGCTGTTGACGATTTTTCCGACTGGTGGCGGCAAATCGCTTACGTTTCAACTGCCAGCTTTTTTAGCAGGACACGCGGTTCACGGTCTCACGGTTGTAATTTCGCCGTTGCAATCGCTTATGAAAGACCAAGTTGACAACTTGGCAGAACGAGGAATTACCGAGGCTGTGACCATTAACGGATTGCTCGACCCGATAACACGGGCAAACGCCATTGAACGTGTAGCAAACGGAAGCGCAACAATGCTTTACATATCGCCCGAAATGCTGCGGTCAAAAACCATAGAAAAATTGCTGGCTTCACGCAATGTGGTGCGTTTTGTTATTGACGAGGCGCACTGTTTCTCTGCTTGGGGGCAGGATTTCCGTGTTGATTATCTCTATATAGGCGATTTCATAAAAAAACTTCAGGAAAAACGTGGTTTCAAACAACCCATACCTGTGTCTTGTTTTACAGCAACAGCCAAACAAAAGGTTATCACCGATATACGAGATTATTTTCAACGAAAATTAGACCTGAAACTTGAAACCATAGCATCGTCAGCAGCAAGGCAAAACCTGCGATATTCAGTTATTTACGCTGAAACGGATAATGAAAAATACAACTTGCTGCGCAATCTGCTTCTTGCCGAGAACTGCCCGTCAATAGTCTATGTGTCGCGAACAAAAAAGACCACCGATTTGGCGGCTAAACTGAAAAAAGACGGCATTAACGCATTGCCTTTCAACGGAAAGATGGAAGCCAATGATAAAGTTCAAAACCAAAATGCGTTTATAAGTGGTGATGTGGATGTTATGGTGGCTACTTCGGCTTTCGGAATGGGCGTTGATAAAGACAATGTCGGGCTGGTTATCCACTACGACATTTCCGATTCGCTTGAAAACTACGTGCAGGAAGCGGGTCGCGCTGGCCGAAATCCTAATATGAACGCAAAATGCTATGTTCTGTATAGCGACCACGACCTTGACAAACATTTCATTCTGCTAAACCAAACCAAAATCAGTATCAGTGAGATACAACAAGTTTGGTCGGCAGTGAAAGCATTCACAAAGCAACGGCCGAATGTGAGTTGCTCGGCACTCGAAATCGCCCGACAGGCTGGTTGGGACGATGAAGTCTCTGATATTGAAACCCGTGTGCGCACTGCCATTGCCGCATTGGAAGAAGCTGGATATTTGAGCCGCGGCAACAATGTTCCACAGGTGTTCGCAACTGGAATTATGGTCAAGAATATGGACGAGGCGCGGCAGCGGATAACCCATTCAAAATTGTTCTACGACGAAAAAGAGCAGCAGAACGCCATAAGAATCATTAAATCACTCATTTCGCAAAAAAATATTTACACGGCAACCGATGGCGATGCAGAATCGCGAATCGACTATCTTGCTGATATTCTTGGCTTGACAAAAGAATCGGTGATTTCATCGGTGAATATGATGCGGCAGGAAGGCATTTTGGCCGATATGTTTGATATGTCGGCTTTTATCGATTATTCTGCCAACAAATCGAAGCAGATTCTTGAAAACTTTGCCCGATTGGAATTGTTTGTAATTGAGACAATTGCCGATGCCGACACATTGTTTTCATACAAAATGATAAACGAGCAGGCGCTTGCGCAAGGCATTCCGTCCACCATAAAGAACATTCGAACCTTGCTTTACTTCCTTACCATAAAGTCATACATTAAGAAAAAAGAGAATAGGCAAGCAGATTCTGACGAGGACAAACAAAGCGGTGTTGTGCGAACAGTATTGTGCCAAAGCAAGGAACAGACAATTAAAAAATACAACAAGCGCATCGATATATGCCGTTTTGTGATTGACCGATTATACAAACTGGTGCAAGCAAAAAACGCCGAATCAAACGCGGCGAAAGCGGCCGTCACCTTTTCGGTTGTTTCTCTTCTCAATGACTATAAACAGCAGAATAACAATCTGTTTCAACAAGAAGAAGATACTACTATCGATGAAATCGAAGATGCGTTGCTCTATTTGTCGAAGATTGATGCGATGAAACTTGAAGGCGGTTTTATGGTGCTATACAATGCTATGGAAATCCGCCGATTGAAAGAAAGTCGCTTTCAATACAAAATCGATGACTATCGCTTGCTCAATGAATTTTACAAACAGAAAATCCAGCAGATTCACATTGTTGGCGAATATGCCAATCTGATGGTAAGGGATTATGCCGCAGCGCTTCAATATGTACACGATTATTTCCAAATGGATTTTAAAAAATTCATTGTCAAATATTTCAAAGGTGAACGGCTTGAACAAATTGACAAGAACATAACGCCGCAGAAATATGAGCAACTTTTTGGTGATTTGTCAGTCCGCCAACGCGAGATTATCGATGACAAACAATCGCGTTATATTGTAGTGGCAGCGGGGCCAGGAAGCGGAAAAACTCGGGTTTTGGTTCGCAAATTGGCTTCGTTGCTGATGCTCGAAGATGTGAAGCACGAACAATTGTTGATGCTCACATTCTCGCGTACCGCCGCCACCGAATTCAAGCAACGTCTGATTGAACTTATCGGAAATGCGGCACGCTTTGTCGAGATAAAAACCTTCCATTCATTCAGTTTTGATTTGTTGGGAAGGGTTGGCAGCCTTGAAGATTCGGAAAATGTGGTTCGTCGTGCCACACAAATGATTGAAAACGGCGAAGCGGAACAAGGACGGATAAACAAAGCTGTTTTGGTTATTGATGAGGCGCAAGATATGGATGCCGACGAGTTTGCTCTTGTGCGTGCGCTAATGCAAAACAATGAGGGAATGCGAGTTGTTGCAGTTGGCGACGACGACCAGAACATTTATCAGTTCCGCGGTTCCGACAGCCGATATATGCAAGCCTTCATAACCGAAATGCAGGCTCAAAAGTACGAGTTAAGCGAGAACTACCGCAGTTGTCCTGCTATTGTTTCTTTTGCAAATCATTTTGCTCACAACATATCGAACAGAATGAAAACAGCAGAATGTTTGTCAGTTCACACAGATGACGGATTGGTTCAAATAACGCAGTATAAATCGCAAAATATAGAGATTCCGCTTGTGAATCAACTTATTAAAGAGTATCGAGGCGAAAGAGCCTGCGTGTTGACAAACACCAACGATGAGGCCGCTCAAATTGTTGGAATGCTTACTCAACGTGGCATTCGGGCCAAATTAATTCAATCCACCGATGATTTTAATTTCGGCAATTTGTCAGAAATTCGCGTTTTTCTAAAAAATGTCGATTTCTATTGTCCGCCGCAATCCCCAATCATATCTGACAATCAATGGGATAAGGCCAAAGAAAAGACGTTGTCAGATTATGCCACAAGTTCTTGCATTGATTATCTGAAAGAGTTTTTTGACGTTTTTGAGCGTACTAACACAAAAAAATATCGCAGTGACCTTAGCGAATTTATTATTGAGTCGAAATTGGAAGATTTTTGTGGAAACGATGCACAAACCATTTTTGTATCAACTATTCACAAGGCCAAAGGTCGCGAGTTCGACACGGTTTATATGCTTTTGAAAAACGAGTCGGCTGACACCGATGAGAAATGTAGAAAACTGTATGTAGGCTTCACTCGTGCAAAACGGAAACTTTTTATCCATTGCAACACTGCTATTTTCAACGACAGCTGCCACGTTGCAACCATAATAAACGACCAAAACGAATTTCCAGCACCTGAGCGAATATCGCTACAACTGTCGCTGCACGATGTTTTTTTGGACTACTTCAAAAACCACAAAAAGCAGATATTGCAATTACGCAGTGGAATGTCTCTTGAATACTACGACGGCTATCTATTACACCAAGGACAAAAAATCGCTTCACTGTCAGCCAGTTGTCGTGAGAAACTGCAATTATGGAACGAAAAAGGATATTCTGTCGAGTCAGTAACAATTAGTTTTATTGTTGCGTGGAAAAAGAAAGAAGACACAGAAGAAACTGCCGTTTTGCTGCCAGAAATATCATTGGTGAAAAGAAATACATTGCTATCTGCAAGTATTTTTGCGAATAGTAATAAGGAATCACCTTCCACAGTTCCTGGCCTAAATAATGCAACGGCAGAAGGCTTTTCATATATGGAGCAACAAAAGCAGCTTTATGCAAACGCTTATGCTCCTTGGAAAGAAGAAGATGATACCCGCTTGCAAAACTTGTATAAAAGTGGAATGAAAATAAAAGAATTGATGGAAGTATTTTGCAGAAATTATGGTGCAATTAATTCAAGATTAAAGAAATTAGGATTGAAATAAATTGTTAAAACATACTCTTCCTATCACTCGTGATAATCATCATCCTTCCATTCAAATTTGATGGTTTCGTAAAAAAAAACGCAACCCTATGGGTCGCGCCTTTCTTTTTGCTTTGTGAGTGAACAGAAGTGAATATTATTGATTCAGTTCGCTTTCCTAACAGCCGATTTGCGAGAGCATCTCCCCGCTCCTAACCCGCAATCCTCTAAAACTCAATCTTCACCCCGCCCATAACGGTAGCCTTCGGCATCGGGTAGCCAGCGTTGATTTCGTACTCTTGCGCCAATAGATTCTCGCCGCGGGCCCACAGGCTGAAGTTCTTTGTCAGGCGGTAACTGCCCGACAGGTTGAGCAGGCAGAAATCTTCGGTCTTCTCGTTGGCGCCGACGGCTGTGTAAAGGTTATGCACGTACTGCAAACCCGCCATCAGAGCCAGATTGCCGTAGTTGAAGTTGGCACCTGCAAAGCCCTTGTATTCAGGCGCGGCCACCACTTTGTTTTCCATATGCAGCAGCGAGTGGTTGGTATTAAGGCTCAAGTGCTCGTTAATCGCATAGGCGGCTTCGAGTTCAAGGCCGTAGTTCTCAATCTCGCCAGTGTTCACGTTGCGCGGCTTGCCGTCAACTGGCTGAGTCTGAATCATATTGTCGCCTTTCAGATAGTAGATGTTGGCGCCGTAGGTGAGTTTGCCAAGGCGGTGACGCCACGATAGTTCGTAGTTCCAGATGCGCTCTGCTTCAAGGTCTTCGTTCGACGGCGGATAAAGGTACATCTCGCGCATTGTCGGGTTGCGGAATCCCTTGCTAATCATTGCTTTGGCTTCGGCTGTTGCCATCGGGCGGAAAACGATGCCCGCCTGCGGAATCCACTCGCCGCCAGTCACCGAATGATGGTCGAAACGGATGCCCGCATCAACTGTAAACCAATCGGTTACGTCTTGGCGGAAATCAACATAACCTGCAACTTCGTGCCGTGTCGATTTGGCCGTCTGCTTGTTAGGAATTGTCATCACCGTATCGGTTTTCTTGTTGGTATAATATGCATCGCCAAAAATATGCTGATAATCAAATCCTACGGTGACACGGTTGCCGCCGAAAAGTTGCGCGCTCTGATAAACCGATACGCCCGTCAGCGCGTCTTTCGAACGGAAATAGCGGTCGGTGGTCAGAGTATCGACCTTTGTACCATCGTCGATTTTGTGGCGACCGAAATTCGAATAGACGCTCACCGCGCCACTTGTGCTGCCGTAATTGTTCTCAACGGCCGCCGTCATCACGCCACGCAGAATCCACTGCTCGGCACCATAGACGGGCTCGGCGGTGCTGCCTGGGTATTTCGAGTCGAAGCGGGTAATGTCGGCATTGGCGTAAGCGTTCCAGTGCTCGCTGATGTCGTAACCCAACTTCACGTAGCCGCCCACCTGCTCAAAATCCATATTTGGCCGATGGTTGTCCGACCTGTTATAAACGGCCGACACGGTGCTCGAAAACTTGCCCACACGCGCCTGGTTCGACGCTTCGGCCATCAGCGTTCCGTGGCTTCCGCCGCCCAGATTCACGCTGGTGCGGACGCCGTCCTGCTTCATCGAGCGTGTGACGATGCTGATGACGCCGCCCATTGCATTGCTGCCGTAGAGCACCGACGCAGGGCCGCGCAGCACTTCAACGCGTTCGGTCATCATTGTCTGGTAACTGTCGGAAATTGGGTGGCCGAAGATGCCCTGATACTGCGGATGACCATCGATAAGTACCAGAATATCAGTGTTTGGCGTTCCGCCGATGCCACGCACATTGATGGCGCCCGAGCCGCCGCCCGACACGCCAAAGCCCATCACCGCACGGCTGGTCAGAAACAGGCCTGGCACTTGCTGCATCACGGTCGGTAGCACCGAAACCTGATTCTGTTCGGTCAGTTTGGCCTGGTCGACAACCGAGACGGTCATAGGCAAATGCCTGATATCTATCGGGTTGCGAGTGCCTGTCACTACCACTTCCTGAATGTTGATGGTGTCGGTCTGCGCCGATGCCGCGCCGTACGCCATTGTGGCGGCCAATGCGCCGATGAGCATTTTGTTCATTGCAATTGTTTAAAATTTTGCGCCAAAAATATCAATTCCCTACAAAATCAGTAGTTTGATTTAGCCGTATTTGAAAATTATATAGGAAATGGCGATATTTCCCGAAATACCGCCCTTTTCTGCTGTCCGTTGTCTGACGTCTGTAGTCCGATGTCCCTATTTATCCAAATCAACCACTGTATATTTCATTGTCCCCAGCCCCAGTTGTTCGGCGTAATCGACAATGTAGGTGCCGTGCTGGCGGTTGATGCGTTTCTGCAGCGCGGTGGCGTCGTCGCCCGATGTCGATTGGTAGTTGAAAACAAGGTCAAGGCAGGCTTTGTCGAGCGCCACGGGGTCGGTCGAAGCCAAAATGCCGATGTCGTTCATCTCGGGCCGAGCGGGCGAACCGTCGCAGTCGCAATCAACTGAAAGATTGTTCATTACGTTGATATATACAATGTTACGGCCTTCTTGTTTGAAATAGTTGTGCACCGCCTGAGCGGCCGCCGCCATCGATTCCAGAAAAGCGTCCTGTTCGGCAACGCGCCAGCGGGTTGTTGACGCGCCAGCCGAGTGGATGTAGAGTTTTCCGCTGTGCGAAGCCACGCCGATGCTCTGATTCTTGAGCACACCGCCAAACCCGCCCATTGCGTGCCCCTTGAAGTGCGCCAGGTTTATCATAAAATCGTAGTTGGCAAGATGTGAGCCAACAATGTCATATTCAATATGTTTGGTGTCAGTCACGGGCAGTTTCATCGTGCCTTCTTCGTCCATAATATCAACGGTGGCAATCTGCGCGTAACCACGTTCTTCAATGGCTTTGCGATGGTCGGCGGTGGTAGAGCGGTTGCCGCCGTAGGCCGTGTTGCACTCAACCAGCGTGCCGCCCACGCTCTGCACAAGGTCTTTAATCAGTTCGGGGCGCAGATGGTTCGATTTCGACGACTCGCCCGTCGATATTTTCACCGCCACGCGGCCCGTGGCATCAACGCCGAGAGCCTTGTAAATCCGCACCAGCGCTTCGGGCGTAATCTCTTTTGTGAAATAAACCACGCTCGCGCTGGCATTTTCGTCAGCCGCAGCGCTGTTCGGCGTTGGCTCGCCGCCCGAGCACGAAGCAACGGCCATAAATCCCGCAATTGTCAGAAAGATAATACGTTTCATATTTTTACATTTTCAAAAATTACGTTAAAGATATGATTTTCCGCAAATCGGCAGGATTCAATTCCAACTTTTTGCTGATGATTTATAATGCCTTATCGGGGAAAACAAAAAAACGACGGCTGGCATCCGTTTGAACCGGATTATTTCAATCTTTGCGTTATGCTCGACATTGAGACATACCGTGACTTTTGTCTTTCGCTTGGCGCCGATGTGGTGGAGAAGATGCCGTTTGCGGCTTTTCCACACGGTGAAAGTGTGCTGGTGTTTTACGTGCACGGCCATATGTTTGCCTTTTTCGATTGCGACGATTATGGCATTGTCACGCTCAAGTGCCAGCCCGACCGCATCGGGGAACTCAAAGCCCGTTACGACAGTGTTGGGCGCCCGTTCAACCTTTCGCCCAAACACTGGATTGGCGTTGATGCCCGCACCGCTCCCGCCGACCTGCTTCGCGAACTCACACGAAACTCGTACCAGATTGTGCGGGAAAAATACAAGGAGTAATTGCCACAAAACTTGTGGAAGTCAGCTAAATACATGTAACTGACTTAATTCCAATCAGATACATACATTATTCTCTGTTCGTAACATATATTATTGATAATCAATAATATATGTTAACAATTTTTGCAAAAATCTTAACAATTCTTAACACAAAATTTTTGGATTGTGAGATTTTCGCCTATACTATTGTACCCACGAAACAAATCGTAAGATATTGATTATTAAAATAATATATAAAAATCTTTTAATTATTTAAATTTTCTTATTATGGAAAAACCCATTATTTACACATCGGAATGGCTCGCCAGGACACCCGAAACGAGCGGCGTTGCCAAAGCCATTTTTGCCGCACTCGATGAATTGCAAATCGAACACCGCGAGTTGAAAAACACCAAAGACTATTGGTGCAGAGATTATATGCCCGTTTGCATATCAAAAAACGACGGTTGGTATACCAGGTATAAGTATAGTCCCGATTATCTGATTGAATATAAAACTAAACGGAAGTATATCACGAAGCAAGAAGATGCCTGCAAAAGTATTATGACGCATTTGAGTGACTATGTGGATATTGTTTTCGATGGCGGAAATTATGTACGTTGTGGCAACAAGGTGATTATGACCGACAAAATCTTCAGCGAAAATCCCCATATATCGCCGAACGCATTATTAACCGATTTACAATTTAACCTATTATGGCCAATAATAATCCTTCTGCCTTGGGATATGAAGGAGCCTTACGGACATTCCGATGGTATGGTCGCTTGTCTTGGCGACAACAAAATTTTGCTCACTGGCTACTGGAAACAAAGAAATAAGAAATACCACAAACGGCTCTTGAAGATTTTGAGCGCACATTTCGAAGTGGTGGAACTACCTGATTGGAAAGGCTCTGA
>JAEEPS010000041.1 GCA_016284875.1 Salinivirgaceae bacterium
GTGCTCTACGAGGTTACAACCGACGGTTATCTGACTTCGGTCACAGGAATGCCGCAGACATTGGCCGTAGCGCCGTTCAAAGCGCCGATTGACGAAGACCAAATCACAATCGATTGGCTGACCTACACCGACGAGTGGGGCAACCAGTTCGACGACGGCGAGAAATACGAACTAATCTATCCCGAAGTGAAGATTCCCGCCAGCGCGTTCTACGTGCCAATACAAGCCAAACGCGGCGGCGAGATTGTCAATATCGATATCAGCGATGTCGGTATCAGACTCGAATCGACAATCGGCGTTTATGGCACGGGGCTGCTCGACGCCATTCCCGACGATTCGCTTAAAGCGCAGTATATCAAAGAGACAGCCGTCGGCGCAAGCCTGAACCCCGCCATTTGGAACGGCACCGATTGGGCCAGCCAGTATTCGGGCCTGACGGGCGAGAAATACGCCAAACGGTTCACCTACGCCCTGTCGCGCGGTCCGCTGCTCGACGCCGCAGGCGCCAACGCCATTTGGAACATTACCAACGTGACGCGTTCCGACCGCCGCTACCATTATATGACGGCCGCCTATGCCGCCACCGCGTCGAAAGACCCTGACGTTCAGGCCGAATTTTACAACTACTTCCCCGCCGAAAAGACCGACAAGGGCGTTGAGTACGATATTTATCGCTATCTGACAGGAAAAGAGACAGTTGACGGCGAGTCGAAGAACATTGCCAAGCCCGAAATGAGCGACAACGACTACCGCAACTTTATGATTTGGCACCGTGGCCTTGCCGTGCCCGCCGCCCGCAACCTTGACGACCCCGATGTGGCCCGCGGCCACGATTTGTTCCGCCAGATTGGCTGCGCCGCCTGCCACCGTCCGTCGTGGACCACAGGCGACGACAACATTGTTGACCCCAACGGAATGTTCGGCAACGCCGATATGCCGCGCTATCCGCACCAGAAAATTTGGCCTTACACCGATATGGTTCAGCACCGTCTGTTTATGGCTAACGACATACGCACGGGATGGTGCCGCACAACACCGCTATGGGGCCGCGGCCTGTCACGTCTCGTCACAGGTGCCGACGACCGTCTGCACGACTGCCGCGCGCGCAACGTTGTGGAAGCCATAATGTGGCACGGAAGCAGCCAGAGCGACGCCCGTTGGACAGTCGAGAACTTCCGCGCCCTGCCCAAAGCCGACCGCGACGCGATTGTGAAGTTTATTGAATCGATTTAAGTTTTTTAAGTTACTGAAAAGCAAAAGGTTGAGAACTCTGCAGCAAGAGTCTCAACCTTTTGTCGTTTATTGCCCGTATAAATTAACTTATTGCTATTCAATAATTTTAACCGAATACTTCGCTTCAAACTTTTCGCCCGCAGGCAGTTTGATGATGGCTTCCTTGTGCTCAATCAGGCCGTCGCTGTCAACGCTGTCGGCAACGCCCAGCCACGGCTCAATGCAGACGAACGGCGCCTGCGGTTTCGCCCAGATTCCCAGATAGTTAAAATCGGGGAACTCAACAGCCACGGCAGTGTCCGATTTGTGGCTGCGCAGCGTCACGCAACGCGATTTCAGGTTACGGAAAATGAGCGCGTCGTTGTCGAACAAATGGTCGGTCAGCGGCAGTATGTTGCTGTCTTTCAGCACTGGAATGCTCTCATTCTTCACCAGTCCGTCAGGGGTGAGCGGGCTTGTCGAGAGCGTCTCGCGCTCGCTGAACTCAAGGTAGCAGTCGCTGTAACTCTCGCCAGCGTTAATCGGGCAGTTGAACGCAGGGTGCGCGCCAACCGAAAAATACATATCCTGATTGTCGGTATTCTTAATTATATGCGTGATAATCACGCTGTTGTCCTTCACGCGGAAGTTGATGTCGAACGTGAAGCGGAACGGATAATGTTCCAGCGTGCGCTCGTCGGCCGTCAGGCGGAAAGTTATGCGGTCGTGTTCCTGCTCAATGACGTGGATATTAGTGTTGTGGCGCACGATTCCGTGACGCGGCATACTGAAAGTCACGCCGTTATGGCTCGATTGGCCGTTCTTCAATCCGCCCACAATGGGGAAAAGCACAGGCGCGCTGCTGCCCCAAACCGACGGGTCGGCGTTCCACAAAAACTCGCGGCCGCTTGCCTTCGACACAATAGAACTCAATTCGGCGCCCGTCTGCTCAATTTTGACGGTCAGATTCAAATTACTTATCTCGCATTCCATAATTTGTTGATTTATTGTTTTTTAACTTATGATTTTTGATTGATTAATTGCTCATATTCACTTTTCAGAAGACTAAACACTTCAAGGTCGTTGTAGTGGCCGTCGGCCGACATTTCGCCGTCGCGTTCAACGCCTTCGAGTTTGAAATTCAGGCGGATAGGTATCCGACGACTGCGCTCGTTGCCCACGGCGCACTTGATTACCAAACGATTTACGGTAGTCTTTGTAAAAACCTGACCGATAAACGCTTGCACGCTTCGTGTCATTATTCCACGGCCTTGCAGCGATTTCATCAGCCAATAGCCCAACTCTGCAATGTGGCACAGGTAACTGACGTGTTTAATGGCGATGTGTCCCGCAAATTGTCCATTGTAAACTATTGAATAACTGCTGATTCCTTCGCAATCGCAATTCTCAATGTAGTCGCACACATCGTCGAGCGTATTGAAGTCGGCGGCAATGGGCAGCCACTGGCGCAGATAGTTGCCCTGCGTGCTGAACGCGTCGAAAATCAGCGGGGCGTCACTCATTAGTGTGGGGCGCAAAGTGATTTCGTTGTCGACAGTAATTGTGTGTTGCATAATAATTTACAAACGGACAGACAATCGGTTCAGTCCAATTGCAAATATGCGTTTTTTGCAGTCATAAGGCGCTGTAGTGGCAAACAATTTTGACATTGCTGTATATCGCCCAAAATCAACTATCTTTGCCGCAAATTTTCAAGCGATGGCACATAAAGCAGGTTTTGTGAACATTATCGGCAACCCGAACGTGGGCAAATCAACACTGATGAACGCCTTTGTGGGCGAGCGCCTGTCCATTATCACCAATAAGGCGCAGACCACGCGCCACCGCATAATGGGCATCGTTAATGGCGATGATTTTCAGATGGTTTACTCTGATACGCCGGGCATTCTGAAGCCGCACTACAAGTTGCAGGAAGCGATGCTCAAGTTTGTTGACACGGCGCTTGTCGATGCCGATATTATTGTGTATGTGACAGATATGGTGGAAACGTTCGACAAGAACGGCGAGTATCTTGAGAAGGTTCGCAAAAAAAACATTCCTATTATTCTGCTTATCAATAAGATAGATTTAAGCAACCAAGCCGAACTCGAGGCAAAGATTCAAATGTGGCGCGAGGTGCTGCCCAACGCCTATATTTATCCCGTTTCGGCGCTGCACAAGTTCAACACGGCCGAGGTTTTCGAGAAGATTAAGGAACTGCTGCCCGAAAATCCGCCTTATTTCGACAAAGACGAACTCACCGACCGCACTCAACGCTTTTTCGTTCAAGAGATTATCCGCGAGAAAATCTTCTTGAACTACAAAAAGGAAATTCCGTACTCGTGCGAGGTGTTGGTTGACGAATTCAAGGAAGGTCAGGAACTTACACGCATTAGGGCAATCATTTACGTATCGCGCGAGCAGCACAAGGGCATTATTATTGGTCACCAGGGCGCGGCGCTGAAAAAGGCTGGTACTGAGGCACGTAAGGACATTGAGCAGTTTGTCGGCACCAAAGTTTTTCTTGAACTGTTGGTGAAAGTGCAGAAAGACTGGCGCGACAAGGACCAAAACCTGCGGTTCTTCGGATACGAGCAAGATTAAGAAAACCTGTTTATTCTGAATTCTGCATTCTAAATTCTGAAATTTGATAATAAAGTAAACAATTAGATATGAGTAATATAGTTGCAATCGTCGGCCGTCCAAATGTCGGCAAATCAACACTTTTCAACCGGATGGTCGAGAGCCGTCAGGCTATAACCGATGCCACCGCAGGCGTCACCCGCGACCGCCACTACGGCAAGTGCGAGTGGGGCGGGCTTGAGTTTTCGGTCATCGACACTGGCGGGTATGTCACAAACAGTGACGACATTTTTGAAGGCGAAATCCGCAAGCAGGTGAAATTGGCTGTCGATGAGGCAGATGTTATTCTCTTCCTGACCGATGTTACCGGCGGTGTTACCGACCTTGATGATGATGTGGCTGAACTTCTGCGCAAATCGCGCAAGCCTGTTGTGGTTGCCGTCAACAAAGTGGATAACATTGACCGACAATATCTTACAGGCGAGTTCTACTCGTTGGGATTGGGTGAAATCTACGCCATTTCGGCTATAAATGGTTCCGGCACTGGCGACCTGTTGGACGCCCTTGTGGCCAAATTTGACCGCAACAAACCCGCCGATGAGGTCCGCGACCTACCCAACGTTGCCGTTGTGGGCCGCCCGAACGCTGGAAAATCGTCGTTCATCAATGCGCTACTCGAGCAAGACCGCAACATTGTGACCGACATTGCCGGCACCACCCGCGACTCTATCAACACCGTTTACAACAAGTTCGGTTTCGAGTTCAACATTATCGATACGGCAGGTCTGCGCAAGAAGAACAAAGTTGAGGAAAACCTTGAGTTTTATTCAGTTATGCGTGCAATCCGCACCATCGAGGAATCTGATGTATGCTTCCTGATTGTGGATGCCACGCTGGGGCTCGAATCGCAGGATTTGAACATCTTCAGCCTAATTGTCAAAAACCGCAAAGGCGT
The DNA here is from genome assembly GCA_016284875.1 of Salinivirgaceae bacterium. Taxonomy (GTDB): domain Bacteria; phylum Bacteroidota; class Bacteroidia; order Bacteroidales; family SZUA-534; genus RUG13583. The sequence goes on from JAEEPS010000041.1 coordinate 4,751, forward strand.
TGTGATTCTGATAAATAAGTGGGATTTGATTGAGAAGGAAAAGAACACAATGGAAGAATACGAGGCCGCCATCAAAGCCAAACTGGCGCCGTTCAACGATGTGCCGGTGCTGTTCATTTCGGCTCTCACCAAACAGCGTGTGTTTAAGGCAGTTGAGACCGCAATGCAGGTTTACAAAAACCGCAAGCAAAAAATCTCGACAGCCAAACTGAACGAGGTGATGCTGGCCGCCATCGACAATTATCCGCCGCCGACTGTGAAAGGTAAATACATAAGAATCAAGTATGTAACGCAGTTGCCAACACCGTCGCCACAGTTTGCTTTCTTCTGCAATCTGCCGCAGTACATCCGCGACCCGTACCGCCGCTATCTTGAGAATAAAATGCGCGAAAACTTTGAATTACAAGGTGTTCCGGTGCAGATTTATTTCCGTGAAAAGTAATTTATTCCCGTCTAATCGGTTAATTGGTTGATAATATGCAATGTGGAGGCGTCAAAAAATGGCGCCTCTACGTATTTATGGCACATTCAATTAGTCAATTAATCAATCATTCAATCCTTATCGTATCTTTGCCCCGTTTTGTTGCCGCTTGCTGTTCCGCATTCGGCATTAAAAGGGAATCCGGTGCAAACCCGGAGCAGTCCCGCTGCTGTAAATCTCGCTGACGGGCGGTTCAAACACTCACTGCCACTGTCCTTTAGGATGGGAAGGCGAACCGCCCGGAGATGAGCCAGAAGACCTGCAAAACGTTTCGCCGAAAGGCCTCGAGGAAGGAACCATCGGTAGTTGTATTTAATTTTATATGAGGTTTTTAACTCAAAGTTTCGCAGTTGTGGCGATTGCCTTGCTGTGGGCTGTGCCGTTGTTTGCGCAGAGCGATAGCACTTTTCATCGCGACGTTGAGGCCGTTGATGTGGAAGCGCATACGCAAAAACGTCAGGCTGTGCCTATGCAGACAATGTCGGCCGTTGAGATTCAGCAACTTGGCGTGCAGAATCTGGCCGATGCCGTGCGGCGTTTCATCGGAACCAATGTCAAGGATTACGGAGGCGTTGGCGGACTGAAAACCGTGTCGGTGCGCGGTTTGGGTGCGGCGCACACGGCTGTGAGTTACGATGGAGTGGTGGTAAGCGACTGTCAGGCAGGCCATATCGACATTGGCCGTTTCGACATCGGCAGCATCGAGACCATTGCGCTAACAATTGGCCAACCCGATGGACTCTTGCAACCGGCAAGCGCCTTTGCGCAAGCGTCAATGCTCTCAATATCAACCCGAAAACCCGATTTCGCCAGAAGACAGACCGATGCCGGCGTGCGGCTGAAAGGCGGCTCGTTCGGCTACTTTGACACGCAGGTTGAAGTAGCTCGGAAGGTACGCCACTCAACGCTCTCGGGCACGGCGCAGTTTATGCGCAGCGACGGCGATTATCGTTACACTATTCCCAACGTTGATTCAACCGAGAGAGGCCGCCGCGACAATTCCGACATTCGCAGCGCACGCGCCGAAATCAACTTTACAACCGCCGACGGCAACCGTTTCCAAAACCACTTGAAGGCTTACGGGTTCTACTCTGAACGCGGTTTGCCCGGGTCGGTTATCTTATATTATAAGCAAGCGCAGGAGCGCCTTGCCGACAAAAATTTCTTTGTTCAAAACGATGCACGTTTGCGCTTTCGCGATAATCTAATGTTCAGATTTCAAGCTAAATACAACTACTCGTGGAACCGCTACGAAGACCGAAACGTGATGTATACTAACGGTTTGCGCACCGATTTGAATACGCAGCACGAAGGCTATTTGTCGGTTGCAGGGTTGTGGAGTTGGCGACCGATTGATGTGTCGCTGGCCGGCGATATGATTTACAACACGTTGGAAAGCAATATGAAGGGCAATCCGCAGCCGCGCCGTCTGACGCTTCTATCGGCACTGAATGTTCGTGCAGTTTGGCAACGTTTTGAGGCCACGGCAATACTTGTGGCGCAGCACTCAAGCGAGAAAGTGGATTTCGGCTCCCGTCCCGACAATATGAAACGGCTCACCCCTGCGTTAAGTCTGAAATGGAGCAGCAACCTGATAACCATTCGCGCAATGGCGAAGGAAACTTACCGTGTGCCGACATTCAATGAGTTGTATTACACCACGTTAGGCACCACTGGCCTGAAACCAGAGGAGGCGCGCGAGTTGAATGTGGGTTTCGATTTAGACATCAGCAAATTCGATTTTTCAGCCGATTTCTATGCCAATAATGTTGATAACAAGATAGTTGCAATTCCTACACTGTATATTTGGAAGATGGCGAACTACGGCAAAGTCGATATTTTAGGGGCCGATGTTGCTGCCGGAACTGAATTCGGCATTGCCGAAGCGCGGCTGAAAATCACCGCGAACTATTCGTATCAAAAAGCCATAGACGTAACCGACAGCAACTCAAAACTTTATAAATCACAGATTCCGTACACACCTTTGCATTCGGGCAAGGCGGCGGCGGTTGCAACATTTAAAAAATATTCATTATCAGTAACATCAATCGTGTCGGGCAAACGCTACTTTTTGCAGCAGAACACCCCTGAAAACGAGATTGAAGCCTACATTGAATTTTCGGCTACTGCAACAAGGCGTTTCGACATTGGCGGAAGCCAACTGACAGCCAGCTTCTCGTGTTTGAATATTACTGATAATCAGTATAGTATAATAAAATACTACCCGATGCCGGGCCGACAATTTCAATTGCAGTTAAATTTCATGTTATAAACCTTTAATTTTTATTTAAAATGAAAAAACAGTTTGTTAAAATCTTGAGTTTGAGTGCTTTGCTGATAGGCACTTCACTTATTTATTCATCGTGCGACAAAGATGACGATGAAATTGTTCCTGACAACAATGGAACGGATGTTGTTAATACAGATAGTATTGCAAAAACTGATAGTATCGCAAGAGTTGACTCAATTGCAAAGGCAGACTCAATTGCGAAGGCTGATTCGATTGCTAAAGCCGATTCAATTGCGAAGGCTAATTCAATTAAGCTTGCTAAAAAAGTTTTCTTCTTGAACGAAGGCTCGATGAGTGCCAACAATTCAACACTTGATGAGTATTATCCTAATGGCGAAAGTGATTATCAATCAAAGATTTTCGCTGCGGCAAACGGCAAAGGTTTGGGCGACACCGGTCAGGATTTGATTGCATACGGCAACCGCCTTTATGTGAGCGTTTCGGGTTCGAACTACCTTGCAAAACTCGACCTGAATGGCAAGATTGTTGAGCAATATTCGTTCACCGCAACCGATGGCTCACCACGCTATCTTGCTGCAAAAGATGGATTTATCTACGTTTCGACTTACGGCGGCAAGGTTATGAAATTTGATACAACTTCAATTGCCTCATCAATTGGTGCCGTTGAAGTTGGCACGCGTCCTGAGGAAATCTGCATCAGCGGAAACTCGCTTTACGCTGTGATTGCAGGCGATTACAACGTTGCTTACGACAGCACATTGGCAGTTGTTGATTTGACAGCCTTCAGTTTGAAGGACAAATTCACGGTTGCAATTGACCCGACAAATGTTTTGCCAGTCGGCGATAAATTGTATGTTATTCACTATAATACAACAACTTGGGCACAGGAAATTATGGAAGTCAATCCCGCGGCAAAAACCAGCACAGTGTTCAGCGATGGCGCTAAAATGGCAACCGATGGCGAGAGTCTGTATTATGTGAAATCATTTACTGATTATTCGGATTATCCTAATACTAAAACAGTTACATCGTTTGCTAAAAAAGGTTCTGATGCAAGCCCGATTGATTTGACATCGACACCTGAATTATCGTCTTCAACCATCTATCTTTTTGAAATTGACCCTGATAATGGTGATTTCTATGTCGGTGCAACCGACTATGTGACAAACGGTACAATCTATCGTTTCGACAAGACAGGCAAATTCATCACGAAATTTCAGACAAGCGGTATTAATCCCAACTCTGCCGCTTTCGTTAAATAGTTGCTTTACAAAGCAATGTGGGTGCTTTCGAGCATCCGCATTTTTTAATCTTTTAAAGAATTGAAAAAACTAATATTCATATTATCAGCTATTTGCGGTATTTCAATGCAATCGTGCCGCAATCAGCATCAAACAATTGGTGGCGAGCCGATTAGTCTCAAGTATGCCACCAACCTGAAAATAAGCCAGTTGGATAGTTGCATTGTTGTTGAATTGCGCAATCCGTGGGATACTGCGCGGCTGCTGCACGCCTACGTGCTTGTGCCCGCCGATTCGGCTCTGCCGCACTCGCTGCCCGCAGGAACGCTTGTCCGCACACCGGTGCGCCGCGCATTGGTTTACACGTCGGTGCACACGGGGCTGCTTGTGGGTTTGGGGGCGCTCAATCAGATTGCAGGCGTTTGCGATGCCGAATATCTGCAGCAACCCATTGTGCGTCAGTGCATTGCCAATGGACGGATTGTTGATGCGGGCAACGCTATGAGCCCCGACATTGAGCGGGTGGCCGAAATGCACCCCGATGCTGTGCTGCTGTCGCCGTTCGAGAATGGCGGCTACGGCCCAATTGAAAAAATGGGCATTCCAATTGTGGAATGTGCTGACTATATGGAAGTTTCGCCATTGGCTTGCGCCGAATGGATGCGTTTCTACGGTCTGCTTTTCGGTCGCGCCGATGTGGCCGACAGTCTTTTCAGCGTGGTTGAGCGCAACTATTGCTCGCTGCGCGACTCGGCCTTGCAGACAACCAGCCGCCCAACCTTGCTCACCGACCTGAAAACTGGTGCAGCCTGGTACGTGCCCGGCGGATGCAGCACCACAGGCCGTTTCTACACTGATGCTGGCTCCGATTATTTGTTTGCCGATTTCCAGAAATCTGGCGCCGTTCCGTTGGCCTTTGAAACAGTGTTTGAACGCGCAAACAACGCTGATTTCTGGCTGTTTAAGTACAACCGTGCCACCGATTACACTTACGCCGCGCTTGCCGCCGAAAACGACATTTACACCCAATTCACGCCCTTCGGTACTCGTCAAATCTACGGCTGTAATACCAGTTATGTACCTTATTATGACGAAGTTCCATTCCGTCCCGACTGGTTCCTTCGCGATTTGGTAAGGATTTTTCACCCTGAGTTGCTGCCGGATTATAAATTGCGCTACTTTAGTGCCATTGAAGAGTAAAAAATTGGTATTCTGTTTTTTAAAGAAAAAAGTGAACCCCACCCGCACCTACATAATATTATCATTACTGCTCGTCATTCTCGCCGCGCTCAACATTGCGTTGGGTTCGGTGCGGATACCGCTGGGCGCCGTTGCCGACATACTTTCGGGTGGCGATGGCGGCAATCAGGCGTGGCGGGTGATTGTTTTGCAATCGCGTGTGCCACAGTGTATTACGGCGCTGTTTTGCGGTGCGGCACTCTCGGCTGCCGGACTGATGCTTCAAACCACGCTCACCAATCCGCTGGCCGGCCCGTCAATTTTGGGTATCACTTCGGGCGCAAGCCTTGGCGTGGCGGTGGTTGCGCTGGCTTCGGGCTGCTCGTTCTCGGCGGCTGGCAGCCTGATGGGGCTCACGGCCACCATTGCGGGTGCGCTGGTGGGCGCGTTTGTGGTTTTGGTGCTTATTTTGCTGCTTTCCAGCGTTATAAAAAGCAACGCAATGCTGCTCATTGCCGGAATGATGGTGGGCTACGTGGCGTCGTCGCTCATATCGATACTCAACTTTTTCGCCACTGCCGAAGGCGTCCATTCCTACACCATTTGGGGGTTGGGCAGTTTCAGCGGCGTTTCGCTTTCGCAGATGCCCGTTTTTGTGGGCACCGTGTCGGCCGGCTTGCTGATGGCTGTTTTGTTAATCAAACCGTTGAATGCCTTGTTGTTAGGCGCCAACTATGCCGAGAATTTGGGTGTCAATATTCGGCGAGTTCGCAGTTTGCTGCTTGTCGCAACAGGACTGCTATCGGCCATAGTTACAGCCTTTTGCGGACCAATCTCGTTCATTGGTCTGGCCGTTCCGCACGTTGCGCGGATGGTTATCGGCTCGTCGAACCACAATGTGCTGATGCCCGTCACAATGCTAGTGGGCGCGGTTGTGGCTTTGGTGTGCAATTTGGTCTGTCTGTTGCCTGGCAACGCAGGAGTGTTGCCGCTGAACGCCGTCACACCGTTCTTCGGTGCGCCGGTAGTGATTTATGTAATTGTCAGTCAGCGAAGAATGCGAAGTTTTGAATGAAATTTTTATGAATAATATTTAATCGTATAATCGATTTGTAGACGGACAATTCACCAATAATAAAAATGCTACTATCCGCTGAAAATCTGACCATTGGCTATTCCGCGCAGCACCCTGTGGCGGCTGGCTTGTCGCTGACTCTTGCCAAAGGCCAGTTGACCAGCCTGTTGGGCCCGAACGGTGTGGGCAAATCCACGCTTTTGCGCACGCTGGCCAACCTGCAGCGGCCGCTGTCGGGCACTATCAGCGTTAACGGCGCCAGCATTGCCAGCCTGACGGCGCAGGAACTCTCGCGCACCATTGCCCTTGTGCTAACCGACAGAGTATCAGCCGGCGGACTGACGGTTTTTGAACTTGTGTCGCTTGGCCGCCAACCATATACGGGTTTCTTCGGCCGACTGACTGCCGCCGATAAAGAATTAGTAATCAAAGCGATGACCGATGTGGGCATTGCCGCAAAAGCCGATTGCCACGTGTCGGAACTGTCCGATGGCGAACGTCAGAAAGTGATGATTGCCAAGGCGTTGGCACAACAAACGCCAATAATCATTCTCGATGAGCCAACCGCCTTTCTCGATGCCGCAGCGCGCGTTGAGGTGTTGCTTCTGCTTCACCGTCTGGCCGCCGAGTCGCAAAAGGCAATCCTGCTTTCAACCCACGACATTGATGTGGCCGTGCAACTGTCTGACAATCTCTGGCTTATGAACAGCGAAGGTGTTTCGTGTGGTTCGGTTGCCAAAATAGTTTCAAGCGGCTTGTTTAATAATCTATTCAAAGATAGCAATTTGCGTTTCGATGCAGCCGCACGGCGGTTTGTGTGGTAACCGGCAGCCAATCGAGTCGATAAGCAAATATGTGATATCGGGCTCAAAGCCAAACTCTAGCAAAAAATATTTCTGTCAGCAATCCGACCACAAAAAATATCTGCAAATTTTGTGTAAGTTTGCAAAAAGAGTATTGACTTTAACTATATCCGTATGAAATTCAATTTGTTTCTGGCAGCAGTTGCCTGCCTTTTCACTGTGTCGGTTCGGGCACAGGAGAGCGATGTCAACAGCCGTGACCTTCGCGGCAAAGTTGTTTATGAAGATAACGAGGTCGTGTTCCGTCAGATTGACGAGCACACCTGGATTGGCAACGGCCACCGCTGCTACAATGAGTCGCTTTACCTTGTCGAGGGTAGCGACCGGGCGGTTCTCATTGATGCCGGAACCTACATTCCCGATTTGGACAAGATAGTCGCCAAGATTACCTCAAAGCCTGTTACACTGTTACTTACACACGGTCACGGAGACCACGTTGGTGGCGCCAAACCTTTTGCCGAAGTGTCTTTGCACGAAGCCGATTACCCGATGTTTTCCGGCAACATCCGCCGATACAATGGTCAAGTTGAATATCTATCTGAATATCAGAATATTGATTTAGGTGGACGCCAACTGGAGGTGGTTTTCACACCCGGCCATACTTCGGGCAGTGTTGTTTTCTTCGACAAGGCCAATCATTACGGATTCAGCGGTGATGCGTTTGGTTCAACCAACTTGCTGGTATTCACCAATCTATCGAACGTTGTGGCTTCGGCAACAAAAATCGAAAAGTATATAAAGGACAACGATATAAAATTCTTGTTTCCAGGGCATTACAGCGGCGATAATCTGGAATCGCCCAAGCGAGTCACCGACATAAAAATTATGTGCAGCGAGGTGCTTGAGGGCAAACGCAAGCCTATCAAGAGCAACGGCAATAATGGTGGCAACGATATGATGATTGAAGACAATGGTGTCCGAATAAACTTCAGCAGCAGGACGGGTCTTAAATAACTTCACAAATGAAAAAACTGTTAAAAATCACACTGTTAGGCATTCTCGCCTTAACGGTGGTAGTTGTTGTTTGCGCATGGGCGATGTTCGGTTCGCTAATTCAGGGCGCAATGTCGGTTCAGAAACTCGATGAGGGCCTGTACTACATGGAATATAAGGGCGATGACGGCTTCGACGAGGTGCTGAAAAATGGCGGCTGCGCGAGTGCCGACGATTTGTCGGAACATATTGTCCGATTCCTCTCGAAAGGCTACTACACGCTGCCTTCCGGCGATCCACAGGAATCTGATTTCGGTTGCTCAACGCTCACGACGCGCACTCCCGAGGGCGGCGTGATTATGGGGCGCAACTTCGATTTTTATTCGGGCACAGCAATGATTCTGCACACCGTGCCCACCAAAGGTTACGAGTCGGTCAGCACGTTCAATATCGATTTGTTCGGCTTTGGCGATGATTGGCTGCCCGAGGGCTTCGTGAGCCAGTATATGGCGCTCTCGTGCCTGTTTGTGGCTCTCGACGGCGTGAACGAGAAAGGCTTTGCCATTGCCGACCTGATTGCCGGTGACAATGCTGTGACCAACCAGCAAACCGACAAACCCGACCTCACCACAACAATGGCTCTCCGCTATATGCTCACCAACGCCGCCACCGTTGACGAGGCTCTGGAACTGCTCCGCAATATTGATATGCACTCCGATATTGGCGCGGCGCACCATTACGCAATGTCCGATGCCACGGGCCGAAGTGTTGTAGTTGAATATGTTGACAATCAAATTGTTGTCACCGAAACGCAAGCCGTCACCAACCACTATCTGTGCGAGCAGAAACTCAATACAGGTTTGATTTTTGGCGACACCCGCTACGACCTGCTCTGCGAGGAATACAGCCAAGCCAATGGCATAATGACACAACAAACTATGACCGAGGCAATTAAGTCGGTTGCGCAACCCGCCAGCGAGAGTTTCTGGGGCACACTTTGGACAATGGTTATGGACTTGTCGAATCCATCGGTAACATACTATTCGCGCAGAAATTTCGACAAGCCGTTCAAGTTTGAATTAGGCCATAAATAACAGAGCAACAGGCGGATACAAATTATTCAACTTCAAACACCCCCGTTCTGAACATTATAGCGGAATAATGGTTTTTATTGACTACCTTTGTCCGCTTTTTACAACAGTTGTATGGTTAAAAGTGATGTAATTGAAAATGAAGATTTTATCCGCGTGTATGGCGCGCGCGAGCATAATCTGAAGAACATTGATGTGACCATTCCGCGCAACAAACTCACCGTAATCACGGGGTTGAGCGGCAGCGGAAAGTCGTCGCTTGCGTTCGACACCATTTATGCCGAGGGGCAGCGCCGCTACATTGAGACTTTTTCGGCCTATGCGCGTCAGTTTCTGGGCGGTCTGGACCGACCCGATGTGGATAAAATCACAGGCTTGAGCCCCGTCATTTCAATTGAGCAGAAAACCACCAACAAGAATCCGCGGTCAACAGTTGGCACAACCACAGAGATTTACGACTTTCTGCGACTGCTTTTCGCCCGCGCTGGCGAGGCCTACTCATACCACACTGGCAAAAAGATGGTCAAGTACACCGACGACCAAATTATCGACATCATTATCAGCAAGATGGCTGGGCAGAAAATCTACCTTATGGCACCGCTCATTAAGGGGCGCAAGGGCCACTACAAGGAACTTTTCGACCAACTTCTGCGCAAGGGCTATCTCTACGCGCGCGTCAACGGCAAAATCACCGACCTGACCGCGGGAATGCGGCTCGACCGCTATAAAACCCATAATATTGAGGTAGTTATCGACAAACTGAAAGTCGATGAGAAGGACCGCAAGCGCCTTGCCGAATCGCTCAACACCGCAATGAAGGAAGGCCAAGGCGTTGTGCTGGTGCAAAATGTTGACACTGAAGAAGAAAATTTCTACAGCCGCCACCTGATGTGCCCCGAAACAGGGCTGTCGTACAACGAGCCTGCGCCGCACACATTCTCGTTCAATTCGCCTATGGGCGCCTGCCCCCATTGCAAGGGCTTAGGCGTTGTAAATAAGATAGATATCGACAAAGTTATCCCCAACAAACAATTGAGCATAAAAAGCGGCGGCATTGTTCCTTTGGGTAAGTATCGCAACGCGATGATATTCTGGCAGTTGGAAGCCATTGCCGATAAATTCAAGTTCAAACTCGACACGCCCATTTGCGACATTCCCGACGAGGCGCTCGACGTGGTTCTGAACGGAAGCGACGAGCCTTTCAAACTGCTCAACACGCCGCTGGGCAACTCGTCGAACTATTTTTTGAGTTTCCCTGGTGTCATTTCGCTGTTGCAAGACGTCACCACCGACGAGGTGACCGAAGACAAGCAGAATCCGATGCAAAACTTTGTGAAACAGTGCGTTTGCCCCGAATGTAACGGTGCGCGACTGAACCGCGAGGCTCTGCATTTCAAAATCGATGAGAAAAACATCGCCGAACTCTCGAATATGGACATCAAGAGCCTGTACGCCTGGCTCGACGGCCTTGAGGACCGTTTGAGCGACAAGCAGCGCGCCATTTCCGCCGAGATTCTGAAGGAAATCCGCAGCCGTCTGGGCTTTCTGGTCAAGGTCGGGCTCGACTATCTGTCGCTAAACCGCAGTTCGCGCAGCCTGTCGGGTGGTGAGAGTCAGCGAATTAGGCTGGCTACGCAGATTGGCTCGCAACTCGTCAACGTGCTCTACATTCTCGACGAGCCGTCAATCGGTCTGCATCAGCGCGACAACCGCAAACTCATTGAATCTCTGAAAGAACTGCGCGACCTCGGCAACACTGTGATTGTTGTTGAGCACGACAAAGATATGATGCTCGCCGCCGACCACGTAATTGACATTGGCCCGTTTGCTGGCCGTCGGGGCGGAAATGTGGTGAGCGAGGGCGCACCATTCGAGATTCTAAAATCTAACTCACTCACAGCGCAATACCTTAACGGTACGCGCAAAATTGAGATACCAAAAAAACGCCGCAAAGGCAACGGATTGTCGATTGTGCTGCATAATGCCACAGGTCATAATCTTAAGAATGTGACACTTACGCTACCATTAGGCAAATTCGTGTGCATCACTGGTGTGTCGGGAAGCGGTAAATCGTCGCTCATCAACGAGACGCTGCATCCCATTCTGAACCACCATTTCTACCGCTCGATTCAAGAGCCGTTGCCGTTCGACTCGATTGAAGGTATCGGCAACATTGACAAGGTGATAGAGGTGAACCAAGAACCGTTAGGACGCACGCCGCGGTCGAATCCTGCCACCTATTCAGGCGTCTTTTCCGACATCCGCGCGCTGTTCGAGAAACTGCCCGAGGCGCAAATCCGCGGCTATAAGGCTGGACGCTTCTCGTTCAACGTGAAAGGTGGTCGCTGCGAGACTTGCAAAGGCGCTGGCGTTCAGACGATTGAGATGAATTTCCTGCCCGATGTTATGGTTCCGTGCCCCGATTGTAACGGCCACCGCTACAACCGAGAGACTCTTGAGGTGCGCTATCGCGGCAAGTCGATTTCCGATGTGCTGGATATGACTATCAATCAGGCTGTTGAATTCTTTGAGAACCAACCGAAGATCCTACAAAAAATTAAGGCTTTGCAGATGGTTGGTTTGGGTTATGTCAAGTTGGGGCAGCCGTCGACAACCTTGAGCGGCGGTGAGGCACAGCGCGCAAAACTGGCTGCCGAACTGTCGAAAAAAGACACGGGCAAGACGCTTTACATTCTCGACGAGCCGACAACAGGTCTGCATTTCGAAGACATCAGGGTGCTGCTCGATGTGCTGCAAAAACTTGTGGACAAAGGAAATACGGTGGTTGTGATTGAGCACAACCTTGACGTGATAAAGGTCGCCGACCACATCATTGATATGGGACCCGACGGCGGTTCGGCAGGTGGGCAGATAATCAGCGAAGGCACGCCCGAGCAGGTTGTTGCGCGCGATGTTGGCTACACAGCACAGTTCCTGGCCGATGAATTGTCAAACGACTGATTACCAGTTATTCACACTTGCTTAATCGCTACAATGCCGCGCTTTCTTGCAAAATAATCATAAGTTTTTTCGCCTAAAATTTTGCGGGTTCAACCAAATCGGATAACTTTAATCTCGCTTGAAATGGAATCGCGCGGAAGCGCTTTTGTTGAAAGCCTAATTGAGGAGAATTAGATGAGATTATGTTAAATTGCTCAAAAAAAAACGTGAATTATGATTGAAATTATTTGTGTCAACAACGGCGAACGGCGAAACTATCCGCAAGGCACTACATTACAGCAAGTTGCAGTTGATATGGGTTTCATTGGCAAGCCCGTTTATGCGGCTTACGTCAACAATAAAATTAAAGAGTTGGACTTTGCCTTGTTCAATCCGTATGTTGTTGAGTTTATTGACTTTACCTATCCCGATGGCAAACGAATGTACGACCGTTCGTTGAGTTTTGTGCTCTACAAGGCCGTCCACGACATTTTCCCAGGTCACAAATTGAAAATCGAACATTCAATCTCAAACGGCTATTATTGTGAAATAGAAGGAGTTGACTCTGTAACCGATGAGCAAGTTGCCGAAATCGACCGCCAGATGCGGCAAATCATCGAACTCGACCTGCCTTTCATCCGCAAGCGCATGCTCGCCGATGAGGCCACTAAACTGTTCGACGAGTTCGGCTACCACGAAAAAGCGCAACTGCTCAAAACTCGCGCGCATCTCTATTCTTCAGTCTATTATCTCGATGATGTGATTGATTATTTTTATGGCTGCCTTCTGCCTTCGACAGGCTATCTGAAGGTGTTCAGCATCGACAAATATTACGATGGAATGCTGCTTCGCGCCCCGTTCTCCGATAATCCGAACGCCGTTGCCAAACTTGAGCCTCAAGATAAGATGTTTGATGTTCTGCACGAGTTTAAAAAGTGGGGCAGAATATTGAATATCAGTTATATGAGCAATATCAACCAGCACATTGACGATGGCAGCATCGGCGAACTGATTAAAATTTCGGAGGCTCTGCAAGAGAAGAAACTTGCGCAGATTGCCGACATGATTGCCACACGTCAGCCGCAACCGCGACTGGTGCTGCTTTCGGGACCGTCGTCGTCGGGTAAGACAACCACAGCCAACAAACTGGCCATTCAGTTGAAAGTTGCTGGTTATAACCCTGTTACGCTTTCGCTCGACAACTATTTTGTCGACCGAGAAAAAACACCGCTCGACGAGAACGGCGAGTATGACTTTGAAGCACTCGAAGCACTTGATATTCCGTATCTTAACAACGATTTGAACGCTCTGTTCGAAGGCAAGACCATCGATGTGCCAAAATTCTCGTTCAAAGACGGCAAGCGCTTCTTCGACGGCGAGAAAATGCATCTCGACGCCAACAGCATCATCATTGCCGAGGGCATTCATGCGCTGAATCCGAAACTCACCGCACACATCGACGACAGTCTGAAATTCCGTGTTTATGTGTCGGCGCTCACAACCCTTTCGCTCGACAACCACAACCGCATCCCAACCACCGACACGCGCCTTATACGCCGCATTGTGCGCGACTACCGCTATCGCGGCTACAGCGCCAAAGACACCATCGACCGCTGGCCGAGCGTGCGCCGTGGCGAGGACAAGCACATCTTCCCGAATCAGGAACGCGCTGATATTATGTTCAATACAGCCATGGTTTACGAGACTGGCGTGCTGAAGCGTTATGTTGAGCCCGTGCTGCAGCAGGTTCCGCCAAACTGCAACGCTTACCGCGAGGCTTTGCGACTGCTGAAATTCCTGAGTTACGTTCAGCCAATTCCTGACAATGAAATTCCGCCGACGTCGGTTTTGAGGGAATTCTTTGGCGGCAGCAGTTTCAAGTATTGATAGGTCGATTCCTTCATTTTGCCACTGACGAGATTTAAAAGCCCGTCAGACATTTCGAAAAATGGCCGAAATAGGTTGTTTACAAGTGTTTAAACCCTATTCGGCTATTTTTTTATTAAGCACTAATTGCATTGATTTTATTATTAAAATATTAACATTCAACGAAATAGTAAATAACGCAAGAAAATGTAAACAGAACGGTGTTAAAAAAAACGCGTACAAAAAGCCCCGAAAGGTTGATTGTATGGGGTTTTTGGTTAATTTAGCAGAATGTTTGGTTTGCTTTACGCACAATTAATTTATGCTTAAATCGAATTTAATTTTAGGGATTATCAGCGTTTTAATGTTGTTCGGCCTGGTAGGCGAACCTGTCTCATTATCGTTGAATATGCCCGATTCAGCCCAAAGCGACAGTGAGTTTTTGGTTGAGGTTACTATCAAAAAAGGTGACATAGAAGGATTCGCACGTTTTCAGCAGAAACTGCCCGATGGCTTCAAAGCGGTGGCAAGACAAACTGCAAACGGCGACTTTTCGTTTGTAGACCAGAAAGTTAAGATTCAATGGATGAAAGTTCCTTACGACAAGGAATTGGTTGTTTCGTATGCCATTCAGGTTGATCCTGGAATTAAGGCTGGCAGTTACAATTTCGGCGGTTCATTCTCTTATATTATGGACAATGCTGTGCAAGTTGCGAATCTCGAAAATAAATCGGTGCAGATTTTAACTGATGAAAACTCGCAAAACCTTACTAATCAGCCTACAATGGTGATTCAGAAAGGCGATGTGCAAGTCAATCTGAAAACCGTTGACTGCATTAGACAAAAGCCATATCTGAATTCTGACAACGAAGTGATTGTCAATCTTTTAATTAACAAGGGAAACCTCAGCGGATTTGGCAAGGTTCAAGAGCAGATTCCTGTTGGTTACCGCGCAGAAAGTATCAAATCGAAAAACTCAATCTTTACTTATAAAAACCACATTGTCAAGTTCTTGTGGATGAATATGCCGAACAACTCTGGCGATGACAACTTTGTGGTTTCTTACAAACTTATCCCTGAAGGGGAAATTCCTGACGAGGAATTCCAAATAATTGGAACATTCTCGTATGCCGAATCGGATCGTACCAAAACAATAATTATTGCCGAGCGCAATGTTGATCTTGAGAAGGGTGATGATGAGCAACTTCTTGTGGAAGCAACTCCCGAGACAGAGACAGAGCCGACAAAGCCCATATCATCGTACACTCCTGCACCAGAACCGACTTACACGTACGAACCCACATCAACGCCTGAAACTACTGCTCCGTCGACCTACACTCCGTCAACTTCGGTTTCAACACCAACAGTTTCGGAGCCTGTCTATGCATCGAATGAGCCAAGTTCGCAGACTACCACAACGCCTTCATACACACCAAGTTCGCAAACTTCTGCTCACCAAGTCAGCCGTCCATATCGGGCAACAGCAGAAGACTTGAGTGATGTGCCTTCACCAGAACAAGGCGTTGCGTTCAGAGTGCAGATTGCCGCAGGACACCGTCTTGTTGGGAAAAATTATTTTAAACGCTTGAATATCACCGACCAAGTGCAAGTTGAGATACACAATGGCTGGAACAAATACACAGTAGGTAATTTCAGCGAGTACAAAGATGCGCGCGATTATCGGGTTTATGTTTGGAACAACACCCCAATCCACGACGCATTTGTATCGGCCTACAACAACGGTATGCGCATAACAGTTCAAGAGGCATTGATGATAACAAGCCAAAAATGGTATAAATAAGCAGTGAGGTTGGAGATAAAGAATTGTTGATGAAGAAATTATTGATTGCCATATTAGGATTGTTCTCCTGCCTGCAAGTAGTTGCGCAAGAGGAGGACATCGACGATGATTACTTGTCGGTGTTGCTTGCTGAGGATGAGGAGGCAACAAGTGCGGCTTTCAAACCAGTTATCGGCTTCGGTGTCGGTAACTTTTCTTTTTATGGCGATGTGGTCGATTATTTCCGCACGCCCATCAACGGATTGACTTCTTACAGATTTCTCATCAGCCGTAACGTCAGCAAATATTTTGACATCGAGTTCCACGGCACTTTGGGCCGCGTGGGCGGAAGTTTGTATTGTGCTGAAAACGAGACAAAAATCGATTTCTCACAACTGGTTACCGATGGGAAGATAAATCCTGACAGGGTGGTGTTTATGAACGAGGCCCAACGCGCTGATATGCTGAATGTTGCCAACTTCCGCTCGCAGATTTTTGCTGGCGGTGTTTCGGTGGCCTATAATTTCAATCACATACTCGACCACAAGCGGCCAATCCACCCATACGTCTCGCTTGGCGTTGAGTTTTTCCAGTTTTCATCGAAAGGCGATTTTCTGAATGCCGAGAACAAAGCATACGTCTATTGGCCCGATGGTACAATCCGCGACGACCGCGGCGAGATAATTGTCCGCGACTATGAATACGAAACCGACTTGCGAAAACTTGACCTTTATGGCTACGGCGATTACGCCAAAACCAGTGTGGCTTTCCCCGTTGATGCAGGTTTCAATGTCACGATAACCGACCGCGTCACTTGCCGTTTCGGATGCGCTGCCCACTTCCCAATGACCGATTACATCGACAATGTAAAAGGTGGCAAAGGCTGGAAGAACGATATTGTGCTAAATACTTATGTATCACTGTCGATTGACTTGTTCTCAACCGATGAGGAACTTGCCGCTGTCGAGAATTTCCGAAATCTGAAGTTCACCATAACTGACAATCTTGACGAAGACGGCGATGGTGTTGATGACTTCAACGACGAGTGCCCAGGAACGCCTAAAGACGTGAAAGTTAACCAGTTCGGTTGCCCGCTTGATACTGATAAGGATGGTGTTCCAGATTATATCGACAAGGAACCGAACACTCCGCTGGGCAAAATTGTTAGTGCAAGCGGTATTCAATTGACTGACAAGCAAATTATCATGCTGCTCTACAACCCTGACGCTGTGAAACATACTGACACACGTGCATACTCGAACACTTCATCGTCAGAAGGTGGCAGTAATATCGATGCTTCAAAGGGCATACCAGACAAATTCAAGAGCGTTGATACTGATCACGATAACTATATTTCGCACGAAGAACTTCAGAAAGCCATCGATGCCATATTTGAGGGCACATCGAATCTTACGCCTGCCGACATTAACGATTTGCAGGATTTCTTCTTCGAGCAATAAAAAAGGTTATGTAAACCCAAGCGAGTTCAATCGTTTCTTGTATAGAAGAAATGATTATCTGATTTTGTTCATTCTGTCCAACTCTCGTTTGGTGTCTTTCAACTTGATGTCCTCGCGCTTGTCGAATAGTTTTTTGCCTCGAGCCAGGCCAATAGTCACCTTTGCCAAACCTTTCTCGTTGATATACATTGTGATAGGTACAATGGTAAATCCTTTTTCTTTGATTTTTTTCTCCAAACGATTCAGTTCGCGCCTTTTCAGCAGAAGTTTGCGGTCGCTGCGAGGAGTGTGGTTGTAGTGCGTACCATATTCGTATTCAGCAATATACATATTCTTGACATACAGTTCGCCCTTCTCGAAAATGCAGTAAGTGTCATTGAGGTTCGCCTTCCCGTTCCGAATCGATTTTATTTCAGTGCCAAGCAGTTGTATGCCGGCATTGAATGTCTCGATAATCTCATATAGAAAGTGCGCTTTTTTATTGCTAAATCGAACGTTGTTGTCCATATCAGTTGAAGATTAGATTACCGCAACCGACTAAAGCCCAATGCAATAGAATCATTGTGGCAATTGATGTTAATGTGGCGTTGCGTAGTTTTTTATTGTCGATGTTGGAATATTCAGCCTTCAGCATACACCAAAGCAGGTAGTATGAATATAGGCCGCAAAGATTGAAAAGAGGTGCTAGTTTGGGTAGCAGTCCGCCAAGTATTGATGTCAAAAAAATTGGTATAAATGAGTACGTTACAATGTAAAATGTACGTTTCAGTTTTGCCTCAATAGAGTAGTAATGCAGTATTTCGTGAAGTAGTAGCGTAAAAAGTATCCCAGAAACCAGCAGTAATGCCAAAAGAGGAACTAATTCGTTGATAATGAATGATAATGAATCTTTGAACATGTAGGTGCCGAACATTACGTGTCCGATGTATTCGGCAGCGATTATTGCCACGAAGTAGGGGAGTGCAATCTCTTTCAAAAGCGCGGCAAAACCTTTCGTTTGGCTAGAAAGTACTGATGCTGTGGCTGTTGGCTTGCCAACGAGGTCGATTGTCAGATTTAAAAGTGATTTTATGTTCATCTTACACCAAAAACGCTGCAAATTTAAACTATTTTCGCAAAAGCATAAGCATTAAACCGAACAACGATATGAACGCGAACTTGCCGCTAATCACCATTTTAGGCCCCACCGCTACGGGCAAAACAGCAATTGCCACGCAGTTGGCCGCCGCCATCGACGCTGAAATCATCAGTGCCGATTCGAGGCAGGTCTACCGCCGAATGGATATTGGTACTGGCAAAGATTTGTCTGACTATCAGGTTGACGGCAAGCCTATTCCGTATCACCTGATTGATATTGTTGAGCCAGGCACCAAATACAATCTGTTTGAATATCAGAAAGATTTCTTGACAGTTTACACAGATGTATGCAACCGGCAGAAGCGGGCAATTCTGTGTGGTGGTAGCGGATTGTATATTGAGTCGGTGCTCGATGGCTACAAGATGACGTCGGTACCTGTAAACGAGGAACTTAGGGCAGAACTGAAGGACTATACGGAGGCGCAGTTGGAACAACGGCTGAAATCGGTGAAAAAACTGCACAACAATGCAGATTTTGATACTCGTCAGCGTACGGTCCGCGCCATTGAAATTGCTGAATATCAAAAGCAAAACGCCAATATAATCCCGGATTTTCCTAAGATTCCATATATAATAATCGGTGTGCGAATGGAGCGCGAAGCCGTATGCCAATCAATCTATAACCGCTTGAAGCAGCGCCTGCGCGATGGAATGATTGATGAGGTGCAAGCCTTACTCGACGGCGGCATAGCACCAATCGATTTGGAATACTATGGTCTTGAATATAAGTTTGTTACGCAGTATCTGCAAGGCAAATTCAGTTACAACTATATGGTTGAGCACCTTAACATAGCCATCCGTCAGTTTGCCAAGCGCCAAATGACCTGGTTCCGCCGTATGGAGCGCAACGGATTCAAAATCAATTGGATTGATGCCACACTGCCTCTTGATGAGAAAGTTAGGATTGCAAAGGAAATTATTCGTTAGATGTGCTCTGAACTATTTTCTACTCAAACTCCGAAGTAAAGAAGAATTCCAGCCCTTTGAATTTCTCTTGCGACATTTGCAGTTCGTAAGCCGATTCGGCAAGATAGACATCGCGGCCCCACTTGTCTTTAGCCATCGCCTTGAACTTGCGGCGCTTGAAATCTTCCCATTCCATTTGGTCGTTCGGTTTCACCCAGCAAGCCTTGTACATGCTGATGTTCTCATAGCGGCATTTGGCATTGTACTCGTGCAGCAAGCGGTACTCAATCACTTCGAACTGCAGAGCGCCCACTGTGCCGATGACCTTGCGACCGTTCATTGTCATTGTAAATAACTGTGCCACACCTTCATCCATCAGTTGGTCGATGCCTTTGGCTAGTTGTTTGGCCTTCATCGGGTCATCATTTTCGATGTATCGGAAAAGCTCGGGCGAGAAACTTGGAAGTCCCTTAAAATGAATCTTTTCGCCTTCGGTCAGTGTGTCGCCGATTTTAAAGTTGCCCGTGTCGTGCAAACCGACAATGTCGCCCGGATATGCTTCTTCAACCACCGACGTTTTTTGAGCCATAAAGGCTGTCGGACTCGAGAATTTCAGCTGGCGGTCGAGTTGCACGTGGTAGTAGTTTGTGTTGCGTAGGAATTTGCCCGAGCAAACCTTCACAAAAGCAATGCGGTCGCGGTGGTTCGGGTCCATATTGGCGTGAATCTTGAAAACGAAACCTGTGAACTTGTCCTCTTCGGGTTTAACTTCGCGCTCAAGTGTTTGCGATGGCTGCGGCGATGGCGCAATGCGGATGAACGATTCCAAAAGTTCTTGAACGCCAAAGTTATACAGTGCACTTCCGAAGAACACGGGGGCAATTTTTGCTTCGCGGTACAGATTTTGGTCGAAGTCGGGATAAACGCCTTCGATGAGTTCCAGATTGTCACGTAGAATCTGTGCGTTCTTGCCCATTTTGCGCTCAAACTCGGGGTCGTTCAAATCTTTAAATTCCTGTGGTTCTTCGGCTTTGGTTTTGTCGTTGCCCGAGAAATAGTACATCTTATGGTCGAAGATATTGTAAACACCTTGCAGCCTTTGGCCCATTCCAACAGGCCAACTCAGCGGGTGCACATGGATTTGCAGTTGGTGCTCAATTTCGTCGAGTAGGTCGAAGGGATCTTTGCCTTCGCGGTCGATTTTGTTGATGAAGACAATCACCGGCGTGTTGCGCATACGGCACACCTTCATCAGTTTTTCGGTCTGTGCTTCAACGCCTTTTGCGGCATCAATCACCACAATGACGCTGTCAACGGCCGTCAGTGTGCGGAAGGTGTCTTCGGCAAAATCCTGGTGACCAGGGGTGTCGAGAATATTGATTTTCACACCATTATATTCGAAACCCATTACCGAAGTGGCAACCGAAATACCGCGCTGCCTTTCGATTTCCATAAAGTCGGAAGTCGCGGTTTTCTTAATCTTGTTCGATTTAACAGCACCCGCCACATGAATGGCGCCACCAAAAAGCAGAAGTTTCTCGGTCAAAGTGGTTTTACCGGCATCGGGGTGGCTGATGATTGCAAATGTGCGTCGGCGTTTTATCTCTTCGTTAAAATCCATATCTGTTTGATTATTAATATTCTTGCTTGCTATTCATCTTCTTCGTCATCGCCCATGCTGTCTTCGCAGTCGAGTTCATCGTCAATAAAATACTCGGCCTCGGCAATGAGCGTATCAATCTCAATTTGAGGCAGTTCTGGTTTGTCAATCCAGTAAATCTGACGATCGTTTTCAAAATCGTCTTCACTGCCTTCAAGAATAAAGCGCGGCTTTTCGGTGTGAACCACGTAGAGGTAGCCCAACCGCTGCTGACTGTTTGTCGCAAGTAAGAATTTCGGTAGCATATTTCTGTTTTTTCGGCCGCAAATATAATGCTAAAGATTGGTTGGAACGCAGATGTCGCAGATAAAACTGATTTGCATAGATTTACAAAGTGTTGCGCCAATGCAATATTTTTTTTGCAAATGCCAATAGAAGGTCTATCTTTGCACCGCTTTTGAGCACGGGGTATAGCACAGTCCGGTTAGTGTGCCTGCTTTGGGAGCAGGAGGTCGCAGGTTCGAATCCTGCTACCCCGACAAAAAGAAAAACTCTTGTAATCCGATGATTGCAAGAGTTTTTTTGTGGAGCATAGCGGACTCGAACCGCCCACCTCTTCGTTGCGAACGAAGCGCTCTACCAGATGAGCTAATACCCCTTCTTGCCACAAACATACGGGTTTTAAGGTAATTGCAAACACCGATGGCCTAAAAAGATATCGTAACAAAAAAGCCGAAGCAGATGCCTCGGCTCTTTCCCATTTGATATGCAGCATTATAGCAAATCGCTTGCAAGTTCGGCCAGTGCGCTGCGTTCGCCTTTCACAAGGTTCATGTGCGCAAACAGGTTTTGGCCTTTCATCTTGTCGGTCAGATAACTCAAACCATTCGATGTCGAATCCAGATACGGTGAGTCAATTTGCTGAATATCACCTGTAAAGACGATTTTTACATTCTCGCCAGCGCGTGTTACAATGGTCTTAACTTCGTGCGGTGTCAGGTTCTGAGCCTCGTCGATAATGAAGAACGCGTTCGATAGGCTGCGGCCGCGGATGTAGGCCAGCGGTGTGATTACCAGGCGCTCATCTTTCAGCATCTCGTCAATCTTGTGAACTTCCTTGCTGTTGGCGCCAAACTGGTGCTTGATGACACCCAAGTTGTCGAACAGCGGCATCATGTACGGTCCGATTTTCTCTTTCACATCGCCCGGAAGGAATCCCAAATCCTGGTTGGTAAGCGGAATGATTGGGCGCGCAACGAAAATCTGCTCGTAGGTGCCGGCCTGTTGTAGGGCGGCTGCCACTGCAAGCAGAGTCTTACCCGTTCCGGCCTTTCCGGTGAGCGAGATAAGGTTGATTTCAGGGCGCATTAGAGCGTCGAGAGCCAGAGCCTGCTCGGCGTTGCGCGGCTCAATGCCGTAGATTTTGCGTTTCTCAACAAGGTTGATGCGGCGCTCAAACGGGTCGTAGTGGGTGAGGGCGCTCTTGTTGTCGCCTTTCAGAATCAGATACTCGTGGGCGAAAATTTCGCGGCTGAACTTGAACTCGTCAACGCTCACACCAGCGCGGTCCTGATAAATCTTATTAATCAACTCGGGGTTGACATTGTCGATGGTGTCTATTCCCTTGTAAATCACTTCAATATTCTGAACCTTGTCGGTGGTGTAGTCTTCGGCGGCAATGCCCAGCGATTTGGCCTTCACGCGCAGGTTGATGTCCTTGGACACCACAACCACCTTGCGGTCGGGATTGTCCTTGCGCACACGTTCGGCGATGGCCAAAATGCGATGATCGGCAGTTGCTTCGGGGAACGACACCTTCATTGAATCGGGATATTTCTGACCGAGAGCCAGATACAGTTTTCCGTGGCCTTTGCCGATTGGAATACCTTTCACGGGGTCGGCCTTGCCAATGAGTTCGTCAAGTTCGCGTGTGCACTCGCGGGCGTTGAAATTCAGCGTATCGTTGCCCTTCTTGAACTTGTCGAGTTCCTCGAGCGCCACAATCGGAATCACAATGTCGTTGTCCTGAAAATTATAGATGCACTTGTAGTCGTGGAGCAAAACGTTCGTGTCTAACACAAAGATTTTGATGTTTGATTTTGCCATAGTGGTACGTTTTAGTGTTTGCTTAAAGTTACAATTGTTTTTTCAATTCCAAACTTTCTTTTTTAACTATTTTCGGCCATTGTTTTGGCTTTCGCCGAAGTGCTGCCAAAATGTATTGACAATCAGTTTATTATTTTAGATTTTTGATTTAAGATTGATAAGTTTCCCGATTAAAGTTGAGATGGTTGAGAAGGTTGAGACTCTAAACCTTCTCAACAGCGAAGCACTAAACTCTAAACGCTAACCTCTTACCGTTAAAGCAATGACCTACCAGCAGACTCTCGATTTTCTGTTTACACAACTGCCACTTTATCAGAATATTGGCACCGATGCTTATAAACCTGGATTGGGCAACACGCAGGCTTTGGACGATTATTTCGGCCATCCGCATCTTAAGTTCCGCACTGTGCACGTGGCCGGGACCAACGGCAAGGGCTCGGTGTCGCACATTACGGCGGCAATTCTGCAGAAAGCCGGCTACAAGGTGGGGCTCTACACGTCGCCGCACCTTAAGGATTTCCGCGAGCGCATCCGCATCGATGGCGAGATGATTCCTGAAAGCGAGGTTGTTGACTTTGTTGAGCGTCACCGACAGAAAATCAGCGAGATAGCGCCATCGTTTTTTGAAATGGCCACACTTATGGCTTTCGATTGGTTTGCCCGCAACGCCGTCGATGTGGCGGTGATTGAGGTTGGCTTGGGTGGCCGACTCGACTCAACAAACATCATAACACCCTTGGTATCAGTCATTACCAATATCAGTTTCGACCATACGGCGATGCTTGGCGACACCTTGGCTGCCATTGCAGGCGAGAAGGCGGGAATTATCAAACCAGGTGTGCCGGTGGTGGTGGGGCAGACCGATGCCGAAACGGCGCCAGTCTTTGAAGCGAAGGCCGCTGCCGAAGGTTCGCCGCTCGTCTTTGCCGACCAAATCCGCCGCATTGAGAGCGCCACACTCACGGCCGACCGTCTTAACCTTGCCATCAGCCGCAACGGGAAACCCGAATACGACTGTCTTTCGCTCGACTTGATGGGTTGCTACCAGCGCAAAAATATCCTGACGGTTCTGGCGGCGTTCGATGTTCTGTGCCGCAAGCTCACCGTCAGCAACGATGATATTCTGATAGGTGCGGCTTCGACCATCGCTACTACAGGTCTGAAAGGCCGCTGGCAGAAACTTGCCGACTGTCCGCCAACCTACTGCGACACCGGCCACAACGACGATGGCATCCGACAGGTTGTCGAGCAATTGAAATTACAGAAATACAATCATTTGCATATTGTCATCGGAATGGTTAGCGATAAGGACCACGCCAAAGTGCTCAGCCAGTTGCCAACCGATGCTACCTATTATTTTACAAACGCCCAAGTGCCGCGCGCGCTCAAAACTGAGCTTTTGGCCGAGAAAGCCGCCGCCTTTGGTCTGCACGGCCAATGCTACCCGACGGTGCCCGAAGCAATTGCCGCCGCCCAAAAAAGCGCCGCCCCCGACGATTTCATCTTCATCGGAGGTA
>JAEEPS010000042.1 GCA_016284875.1 Salinivirgaceae bacterium
ACGGCGAGGTGGTGATACCGAACAGCGTGACAAATATTGGGGATTATGCGTTTTACTATTGCAGCGGCCTTACGAGTGTGACGATACCGGATAGCGTGATGAGCATTGGGAGTTCTGCGTTCTACAATTGCAGCGGCCTTACGGAAGTAACTTTCGAACGAGAGACACCGCCGACTTTCGGAACAAACGTATTCTATAACACTAATAATTGCCCGATATATGTGCCCACACCGGAGGCTGTAACAGAATACAAGGCTGCAGGCAATATGAGCGATTATGCAAGCAGAGTTAAGTGTGTGAAAGTAATTGACGGTATAAAATATGAGGTGGAAACGACCGGAGCGAAAGTTTTGGCGAACAGATATTATGGTCGCATTGCCATTCCAGAAAGCATTTCATTCAATGGCCATACATATCCTGTCACTTCAATAGACGGATCTGCGTTCAGGAATTGCACATCCATGCAATCGATTATAATTCCTGGAAGTGTGACATCAATAGGCGACTATGCATTCAACGGTTGCAGCAGAATGGAGTCTGTTACTTTTCAAAGCGTGACACCGCCGGCATTCGGAACGTCCGTATTCAATGGCTCAAATGAATGCCCGATATATGTACTCACATTGGATGCAGTAACAGCATATTGTGATGCGACCAACATGAGCAGTTATGCAAGCAGAATAAAGTGCGGTGCAGAAATAGACGGCATAAAATATGAGATAAGCGGAACGGCAGCAAAAGTTTTGGCTAACAACTATTCGGGCGACATTGTCATTCCTGAAAGAATTTTAGGCTCATATCCTGTCACTTCAATAGACGGTTCAGCGTTCAAGGATTGCAGTGGTCTGACATCGGTAACAGTCCCCAATTCAGTTACGAGCATTAATGAGGGAATGTTCAGCGGCTGCGGTGCCCTGACAAAAATCACTCTGCCGTTTGTGGGTGACAGGGCGCACACAAGCAGCGACTCATTTCAGTACCCGATTGGCTATATATTCGGCACAAGTGCATACACTGGAGGAACAAATACAGTGCAATATTACTATGGCAAATTTACGAGCAGTACGACCAATACAACCTATTGCATACCGACATCGCTGAAAGAAGTGGTGATAACGGGTAGCAGCTACATTTCATATGGCGCATTCTACAATTGTAAGAATCTGACAGCGGTAACCATTCCAAGCAGCGTTACGTCAATAAGCAAAAGTGCATTCTATAATTGCCCCGGTCTTATAAAGGTTACTATCGGCAGCAATGACGTTGTATCAAAGTATTACAGTAATGTGTCAGAAAATATGAAAGGTATTTTTGGCGCTCAGGTAACCGAGTATGTTTTGGAAGAAGGTATTACAAAAATAGGTTACATGGCGTTCAACGGCTGCAGTAAACTTAAGAAGGTTAATATTCCCGAAAGTGTTACTGAGATAGAAGACCGTGCGTTTTATGGTTGCACTGAATTGGAAACGGTAACCATTCCTGAAGGTATTTCTTCAATAAAGTATAGTGTGTTCTATGAATGCAGCAGCTTGACATCAGTAAATATTCCTGAAAGTGTCACTTCAATAGGCGGTTCTGCATTCTGTGGTTGCTATAGTCTGACATCGGTAACCATTCCTGAAGGTGTCACTTCAATAGGCAGTTATGCATTTAGTCGTTGCAATGGTTTTACAGAGGTGGTTTTTGAAAGAGCAACACCACCGACGTTTGAAACAAATGTATTCAATAACACAAATGACTGCCCGATATTTGTGCCCACATTAGCCGCTGTAGCTGAATATAAAGCTGCGGAAAATATGAGCAGTTATGCAAGCAGAGTGAGGTGGAAGAAAGAAATAGACGGCATTATGTATGGAATTGGTGAGACAGATGCAATAGTTTTGGCTAACAACTATTCGGGCGACATAGCCATTCCTGATAGCTTTTTATACAATGGCAATACATATCCAGTCACTTCAATATTCGGATCTGCGTTCAGGAATTGCAGCAACTTGACATCGGTAATTGTTCCCAATTCAGTTACGAGCATTGGCGCAGGTGCTTTCAGCGGCTGCAGTGGTCTGACAAAAATCACTCTGCCGTTTGTGGGCGACAAGCCGCACCTAAGCTATGAATTATACCAATATCCGTTCGGCTACATTTTTGGAACAGAAAACTTCGCGGATGCAACCGCAACAAACCAATTATATTATGGTAGCAGCACAAGTTCAACAACTAATACCGTTTATTACATACCTACATCGCTAAAAGAGGTGGTGTTAACGGGTGGCAGCAATATTACGTATGGGGCATTCTATAATTGCGGCAATCTGACAGCGGTAACCATTCCAAGCAGCGTTACATCAATACCAAAAGACGCATTCTACAATTGCAAAGGTATTAAAAAGGTTACTATCAACAGCAATGCCATTGTTTCACCTTCACAGACTTATACTGCAAGTCGTAATTTAAGTACTATATTTGGCACTCAGGTAACCGAATATGTTTTAGGAGAAGATGTTACAACAATTGGTAACTATGCATTCTACAAATGCAGCAACTTGACATCGGTAACCATTCCTGAAGGTATTACTGCAATAAATTATGGTGCGTTCAAGGATTGCATCAGCTTGACATCGGTAACCATTCCTGAAAGTGTCACTTTAATAGGCGCTGATGTTTTCAGTGGTTGCAGAGGTTTGGCAGAGGTGGTTTTTGAAAGAACGACACCGCCGACGTTCGGATCAGACGTATTCTATAACACTAATAGTTGTCCGATATATGTGCCCACATCGGCAGCAGCAACAAAATACAAGGCTGCAAACAATATGAGCAGTTATAAAAACAGGATTCAGAGCCTTACAAAGGCAATAACTGTGAAGGTTAACAACAGTTTCGGCACAGTGAGCGGTGGTGGAGACTACATGCCAAACGCAACTGCTACCATAACAGCCACGCCAGCCGACGAGAACTGCATATTTGTTGGTTGGGACGATAACGGCGAGGGCAACACCAACGCCACCCGCACAATAACCGTCAGCGGCGATGCAACCTACACCGCCCAGTTCAAGCGCATACTTACGGTCAGTGCAACAGCCAGCAATCGCGCTTATGACGGCACAACAGCGGTAAATGGTACGCTTGCATCAGCAGATATTGCTGATAATGACGTGGTTACATTTAGCTACACTTCGGCATCTTTTGACAACAAGAATACTGGCACCAATAAGGTGGTAACATTCAGCGGAATAAGCATTGGTGGTGCTAATGCAGGAAACTACACTCTTAATGATGTTACAACGGCTACAGCAACGGCCGACATTACACCGAAAACCATCACAGTCACCGCAACAGCCAATAGCCGCGAGTATGACGGCACTGTTAGCGCAAGCGGCTCAATTGCACTCAATGGGGTGGTTTCTAGCGACAAAGTTTCTGCGACTTACACTGCAACCGCTTTTGCCGACAAGAATGCTGGTACTGGCAAGACGGTAACCTTCAGCGGAATAGCTATCAATGGCGAGGATAAGGGTAACTACACTTTAAGCAGCACAACAGCTACTGCAACTGCCAACATCACTGCCCGTACGCTTACATTGAGCAACTTTGTCACTAGCGGTAAGACCTTCGACGGCACAACCAACGCCACCGGCGGTGCTTTCAGCGATGACCGCGTGAGCGGAGATGCTCTTGAATTCAGCTTCAATTACGCTTTTGCCAACATGAACGCTGCCAATGCCGTTGCCGTGAATTTCAGCAACATAGCCATCAGCGGCGGTGCCGACAAGGACAACTACTCACTGCTCACAACAACAGGAACGTGCAATGCTAAAATATCGCCCGTTACCGACGAGGTGGTTTTGAACTTCACCATGCCAACACGCACGGTAATGTACAACGGTCAGGCAAACCGCTACGAAATGCCTACGGCAGACGAATTGTTTAGCACCAACAATGAACTTTATAGAATGTATGGCGGATTCCAACCTGCCGATAACGATGCATTCCAAGCCGCTCGTGCAAATGTGTTAGCACAGACCGAAGTCGGCGAGTACACCTTTGGCTACAATTCGGGAACGCTCGTGAACACAAGCGCAAACTTCACCAACGTTAAGTTCAATGTTACTGACGGCAAACTGATTATCACACCAAACACCAACGTTGTGGTAACTATAACCGAGAATAGCAGCGAGCTTACTTATAACACTGAGGAGCAGCGCGTTGAGGGTTACACCTACAGCATCAACGACGAACTTAACATCTACTCTGAAGAGGATTTCTCTTTCAGCGGTAACGCTGTTGCCGCCGGCACCACTGTTGGCACTTACCCGATGGAGCTTTCGGCAGCCGATTTCAGCAACACCAACTCGAACTTCGCCGATGTTACATTCAACATTGTCGATGGTGCGCTCACCATTACCAAAGCGCCTGTGGCACCCAACAAGCCGGAAGCTGCTATTGAGACACGCTACATCAACACGCAACTTGTGGCTCTGCCTGCCGATTGGGCATGGAGTGAGTATGCTGCTCTTGCGATGGGCAACAACACTGCCACAGCCAACTACACAGGTGCCGACAAGGGCAACTATCAGGTTGAGAGTGTCGATGTCACCATCACACGCCTTGAGTGCCTGCACAACGATGGTAATGAAGTTCTCTACACTCTTGAGCCGACCTGCACCCACAAGGGTTACACCGGCAACTTGAGTTGCAAACTCTGCGGCGTGATTTATGAGATGGGCGACAGCATTCCGGCTCTTGGTCACGATTTTGTTGAGACCGTGATTGTCCCGACCTGCACTGCCGTTGGTTACACCGAGCATCTTTGCAACCGCTGTCAGCATATTGAGTATTCTGACACTGTTGCCGCCAATGGCCACAAAGCCGGCAGCGTAGTGTTCGAGAACATGGTGGCGGCAACCTGCACCGTAGCCGGTTCTTACGACTCGGTTGTTTACTGCTCGGTTTGCCGCGTTGAGTTGAGCCGCGATGTGGTTGATGTTCCTGCCGCTGGCCACAAAGCCGACAGCGTTGTCATCGAGAACATTGTCCGTCCGACACTCGAAGCAGCAGGCTCTTATGATTCAGTGATTTACTGCTCTGTCTGCAAGACTGAGATCAGCCGCAAGAAGATTGATATCCTGGCAAGCGCCGTGGCAGTATCGAAACTGCCCAACAAGGTTGAGTACAAGCAAGGTGAGAAACTCGATGTTGCAGGCGGCAAACTCACTGTCACCTACACCGACAAATCGACTGAGGATTTCGAGATGCTGAGCGGATGGGTTAGCGGCTCCGACTCGGAAAAGGTTGGCAAGCAGACGCTCACCGTAACATTTGAGAGTGTCAGCAGCACGCTCACCACCACGTTCGATGTAACTGTCAAGGAGGCTGACAACACAGCTATTGATGAAGATGCAGCCGAAATCAGCATCTACGCCTACAGCAACGTGATTGTTGTTGAAGCCGCCGACGCCATTACAGGCGAGATTGCAGTGTTCGACGTGAACGGCCGCATGGTTCGCAAGACTCTTGCCGCCGGCACCCGCACCGAGATTGAGATGCCGCGTCAGGGCTTGTACATTGTCCGCGTGGGCAATCAGGCAAAACGAGTGGTTATTAAATAGAGATTATGGCAATACGATAATTAAAAGTGATCATGTGAGGGGCGTCATATTATGGCGCCCCTTCGTGTTTTATAACGAATCCCTACAAAAAATGCCAAAATGTCAGCCATCTTTCCTTTGTTGCTAATTACCTATTCTTCAACCAAATACGCAATATTACGCCAATTTGTGTGACACAGTGCCAAACGGCGAGTGGCAGATTGGCACGAAAAAGCGGCTGTATCGGCTTTGGCACAGATTGTGATAAATGGCGCAGCGGCTTTAGTGGCCGAAATTTGAAAACATTACTAATTTAAATATCATTTAAAATGGCAAAAGAATTAAAAGGAAAGGTGATTCCGGGCAAAGCACTGGTATTACCGGCAGAGGCTGAAACAAAGACAGCAGGCGGCATCTACATTCCCGATACCGCTAAAGACAAACCAACTCAGGGTAAGATTGTTCTGCTGGGCGCACCGCTCAAAGACGAAACCCCAATCGACGTCAAGGTTGGCGACAATGTGATGTACGGCAAATATTCGGGCACCGAGGTCGAAATCGATGGCACCAAATATGTGCTTATCAACACAAAAGACATTATTTTCATTTTCTAACCGATTAAAAATCAACAATTATGGCTAAAGAGATAAAATTCAATATTGAGGCTCGCGACCTTCTGAAGAAGGGTGTCGACGAGTTGGCTGACGCAGTGAAGGTAACACTCGGCCCGAAAGGTCGCAACGTGGTGATTGACAAGAAATTTGGCGCACCGCAAGTCACAAAAGACGGCGTGACAGTTGCCAAAGAGATTGAGTTGAGCGACGCTTACGCAAATCTGGGCGCACAGATGGTTAAAGAGGTGGCTTCGAAAACTGCCGACAAAGCCGGCGACGGCACCACCACTGCAACCGTTCTGGCACAGTCAATCATCAACGTAGGTTTGAAAAACGTTACCGCAGGCGCAAACCCGATGGATTTGAAACGCGGTATCGACAAGGCTGTTGCAGCTGTTGTCAGCAACCTGAAATCGATGTCGCAGGATATCGACGTTAAGTCGGAGAAACTGGAGCAGGTTGCCACCATTTCGGCCAACAACGACAAGGAGATTGGCGAGCTGATTGCCGATGCAATGAAGAAAGTCGGCAAAGAGGGCGTTATCACCGTCGAGGAATCGAAAACCGCTGAAACTCACGTTGATGTGGTTGAGGGTATGCAGTTCGACCGCGGCTACATTTCGCCATATTTTGTGACTAATACTGACAAGATGGAGGCCGAATTTGAGAGTCCGTTCATCTTGATTTACGATAAGAAGATTTCTTCGATGAAGGAACTTCTGCCGATTCTTGAACCTGCAGCACAAAGCGGTCGTCCGCTTTTGATTATTGCGGAAGACGTTGACGGCGAGGCTTTGGCAACGTTGATTGTGAACCGCCTGCGCGCATCGCTCAAGATTGCGGCCGTAAAGGCACCGGGCTTCGGCGACCGCCGCAAAGAGATGCTCGAGGATATTGCCACTCTGACTGGCGGTATCGTCATCTCGGAAGAAAAGGGCATGAAACTCGAGGATGCCACAATGGATATGCTCGGACGCTGCGACAAAATCACCATCAACAAGGAGAACACAACAATTGTGAACGGCCTGGGCTCGAAAGAGTTGATTGCCGCCCGTGTTGATCAGATTCGTGCACAAATTGAGAAGACAACTTCGGACTACGACCGCGAGAAACTGCACGAGCGCTTGGCCAAACTGGCAGGCGGTGTGGCTGTTCTTTATGTAGGTGCCGCTTCGGAGGTTGAGATGAAAGAGAAGAAAGACCGCGTTGACGATGCTTTGAGTGCAACTCGCGCAGCCGTTGAGGAAGGTATTGTTCCTGGTGGCGGTGTGGCTTACATCCGTAGCATTGCCGCTCTCGACAAACTGAAAGGCGAGAACGAGGACCAAACGCTGGGTATCAATATTATCAAGCGCGCCATCGAGGAGCCGTTGCGTCAGATTGTGAAGAACGCTGGCGGCGAGGGCTCGGTGGTTGTGAACAAGGTGAAGGAAGGCAAGGCCGACTTCGGCTACAACGCCCGCACCGACAAGTACGAGAAGATGGTTGCCGGTGGCGTCATCGACCCGACAAAGGTTGCCCGTGTTGCTCTGGAGAACGCCGCGTCGATTGCCGGAATGTTCCTGACAACAGAGTGCGTGCTTGTTGAGGAGAAAGCCGAAACCCCTGCAGCCAACCCAATGGCCGGCGGCGGTATGGGCGGAATGATGTAGGAAGAATTGTTTAATTCTTTTCATAATTAATTGAAGGGGGAGCGCTTCCGAAAGGGAGCGCTCTTTTTTGTTGAATGATTGGTTAATTGAAGGTTTGAATGAGTGAGGAATTGAATCTATAATTGTATTATCTTGTCAAAAAAATATTGATAATGCAATATATTGAAACTCAACTCACTTTCAGTCCGGCAACCCCCGACAACCGCGAGATTCTGACCGCACTGCTTGCCGAAATCGGATACGACAGTTTCATGGAGACGCCAACAGGGCTCTCGGCGTACATTTTAGCCTCCGACTTTGATGAGGCGGCCACCACAGCAGCCGTGGAGCCAGTGTCAGCAGTTTTTGAAAGTCTCAAAATTGAGAGCCTGCCTGTGCCCGATGTTGACTGGAATGCTGAATGGGAGAAGAATTTCACCCCGATAACCATTGCCGGAAAATGTCGAATCCGTGCACCCTTCCACGATTATGATGCTAATTATCAATTGGATATAATTATTGAGCCGAAAATGTCGTTTGGCACGGGGCACCACGCTACCACCACGCTGATGATTCAGCAACTGTTCGACATCGACCTCAACGGCAAAGCGGTGCTCGACATGGGTTGCGGAACGGGAGTGCTTGCCATTGCCGCACTAAAACTAGGCGCAAAAAGTGCTGTTGCCATCGACATCGACCATTGGTCGGTTGAGAACACGCAGGAGAACGCCGCACGCAACAATGTGGAAATGACAGTGATAGAAGGAGGTGCGGAAGCCATCAGCGGCACGTTCGATGTGATTCTGGCCAACATCAACCGCAACATCCTGCTCGACCAGATGCCGGTTTACAGCCGTTCGCTCGCTGCCGGCGGAACGCTCTGTCTGAGCGGATTCTATGAGTCGGACCTCGACATAATCAAAGAGAAAGCCGGAGAGTTGTCGCTTCTGCTTGAAAAGGTTCTGAAGCGCGACGAGTGGGTATCGGCACGATTTGTAAAAACAAAATGAACATACAATACTGATAATGAAAAGATTACTGCTAATAATCGGGTTGTGCGCCACAATGGTAGGCAATATTTTTGCCCAAAATCAAACAACAAAGTTCACTCCCGATCCTTACGTGTTCATGGACGAACTGAAGGTGTTTTTCTCGAAATCGGAAGCCAACTACGAGAGCGGAAAGTTGTTGCTCAAGGAGTTTGCACCTTACTGGCACGGCGGCTCGTTCACCGAGGAGCAGCAGCAGAAAATCTATGAACTCACCAATCAGATGGTGGCCCGCCGCGCACGCAATTTTCCACATATCTTCAACTATATCAACGCGTTGCTGGTTTTCTGTCAAAACGAGATGACTCAACAGGGCAACTACAAGGAATGGTGCGATGGTTTGAACACCATTGTCTACGACAAATCAATGAAACTCAACGATATAGACAAATACGTAGTGAGTATCATCTATATGTTACGCGACAGAGCCATCTACACGTCGGGCAGCATGAAATGGGTGAGCAGCAACAGTCATTTCGAGATTAACAAAATCAATGATACGGTTTGCTATTACTTTAACAATCTGGATCTTAAGTGCATTGTCCGCAAAGACAGCATGGTGATTTACGACACCAAAGGCATCTATAACCCCATATCGAACCGCTGGCGAGGTGGCCAGGGCACTGTTTATTGGGAACGAGCCGGAATCTCGCGTGACTCATCGTGGGCCGAGATTGACTCATACTCAATCTTGCTAAGCAAATCGTCGTACTCCATTAAAAACGTGGTTTTCTACCATTTAGGCTATTTCGGCTACCCACTTGAAGGAACATTGACCGACAAGGTTATAGAAACCTCGCAGCCTGGAAAATCATCATATCCGCAATTCCGCAGCGATGAGAAAACTTTTGATATTGAAGACCTTTTTACCGACATCAACTATAAGGGCGGTTTCACCATTATGGGCGACAAGGTGGCCGGAACTGGCACCAGTTCTGATCCTGCCTTGGTTTCAATCCTTCGCGATGTTGAATACATAAACGAAAAAGGCGACACGATTATCAAGAAACAGGTCTTTCTCGAGGTCAAATCGGAGTATTTTGGGATCCGCAAGAACGCCATCACATCGGCCAACGCAAAAATCAAGATGAACATTGGCAACGACTCCATCTATCATCCTGGCCTTCAGTTCAAGTATGCCGACGCCAATAAGGAGATCAGCCTGATTCGCGACAACAACCCGGAGAACCTGTCGCGAAGCCCCTACTACGACTCGTACCACAATATGGAAATGAACTTTGGTCTGCTGAGTTGGAAGATGAACGACAAGAAGATTTACTTCACTAACATTTTGGGCAGTAGTATCAGTATGGCCACATTTGAATCGGAAAACTTTTTCAGCGCCGAGCGATACTACGAGGACCAAGGGCTTGAGGATGTGCATCCCTATCTGCTGCTGCGTAGTTACGTGCGCAAATACGGCTCGGAGGTGTTCGATGCCGATGAGTTCTCGCGCCACATAAGAATGAGTCTGACGGTAACCAAACGACTCCTTATCAGTTTGACTTACAAAGGAATAGTCGATTACGACACCAAAACCGAAATATGCCGCATCAAGCCGAAACTCTACCGCTATCTCGACTGCATTGTTGAGAAGATTGACTACGACCTTATCCGTTTCGAATCGCAGACGGTATCGGGCGCAACCAACGGTGTACTCGACCTGCGAAACATGGACCTGGCCATTCAAGGCGTTCCGATGGTGAACGTGAGCGACCGCCAGAACGTGATTTTCTATCCGAAAAACGAGGAGATTGTGGTCAAAAAGGATATGTGCTTTGATTTCGGCGGCAGAATTGATGCCGGTTTGTTCACTTTCCATGGCGATAACTTCAACTTCAACTACAACGATTTCATGGTTGAGTTGAACCACGTTGACTCACTGAATATCAGGGTGAAAGCCGGTTGGGACGCACAGGGACGGCAGTTGCTGGCCAACGTGCAGAGTACCATTGAGGACATCACAGGCAAACTCCGAATCGATGAGCCCGACAACAAATCGGGACGCAAGAACTTGCTTCAATATCCGATTTTCTCCAGTGAAAAAGACTCTTACGTTTACTATGACGACCCAGAAATACAAGACGGCAAATACCCGCGCGATACTTTCTATTTCCAGGTTTACCCTTACGTAATCGACAGTTTGAACAGTTTCTCGACCGAGGGTATGGGATTCGAAGGCGAACTGCACTCTGCCGACATCTTCCCCGTGTTCAAGCAAAAACTTGTGCTTCAAGAGGATAACTCACTTGGATTTGTCGAAAAAACTCCCAACAACGGCTATCCAGCCTATCGGAGCAAAGGAGTATTCCACAACAATATTTGGTTGAGTAACATGGGTTTGCGCGGAAATGGCGAACTTGATTTCTCCGATGCCCGAATGGTGTCGAACGACTTTATCTTCTTCCCCGACTCCACCAACGGCATAACATCGGCATTGAGTATTGCCGAGCAGAAGGGCGTCCACACCGATGTGCTGGGCACGAAGGTTAATGTGCATTGGGAGCCTTACAAAGATGTGCTGACAATGAAGGATATGGGCCAGCCGCTGCGCATGTACGGGGGCGAGGTTGCGTTCAGTGGAAAGTTGAACTACCACTCAAAATCGATGGACGGCAAGGGCTATGTGGAGTTGTACGACGCAAGGCTGACATCGGCAAGGTTCGATTTCCTGCAGACAAGTTTCAGCAGCAAGAGTGCCAAGTTTGAGATCAACTCCGGATTGTCCGACCAGTTGGCATTATCGACAGAAAATGTTGAGGCACAAGTCAATATGACAACAAAATTGGCAACCTTCAAGTCGAATTTCGGCAACGGCCGCATCGACTTCCCCGAGAACCTCTACGCCGCTTGGATAGAGACTTTCTCGTGGAAGATGCTCGACAAGCAGTTGCAGTTTGCCTCGAACAGCGCCACGCAGGAGTTTGTTAACGGACGCGTGCGACGTGTTGAACCGAACGCTGCGAAAGACGTTCCAAAAGGCTCTTTGTTCCTGTCGGTTCACAAAGGCCAGGATTCGCTCAACTGGGTATCGCCCGTGGCCGATTTCGACCTGAAAACCAATGTGATATCGGCTCACAAAGTTGACCTTGTGGCAGTGGCCGACGCTCATGTATACCCGGCTAACGGCGAGGTTACCATCATGCCGAAGGCCAAAATGAAGACCTTGACCGGCGCCAAACTGCTAGCCGACACAGAGAATAAGTATCACAATTTCAAGGATGTAACGGTTGATGTCTTGTCGCGCAAGGATTATTACGGCCACGGCGACTACACCTACACCGAGTCGGACGGAACGGTTGAATACATCAGTTTCGACCCGATTGCCGTTGATTCGACCGGACAAACATACGCCAACGGCAAGATTAAACGCGAGGAGGATTTCAGCCTGTCGCCCGACTTTGGCTATCAGGGACAAGTGAAACTTGAAGCCCGCAATCCCCTGTTGCACTACACCGGCTCGACACTGATGCGCCACGACTGCAGCATTGGGAAAGTCTGGGTTAAGTTCGATGGCGAGATTGACCCGAAAGATGTGTTCATTCCGATTGAAGAACAGCCGATGAGCATCGGTGATGAGTTCCTTGCCATT
This sequence comes from Salinivirgaceae bacterium, assembly GCA_016284875.1. Taxonomy (GTDB): domain Bacteria; phylum Bacteroidota; class Bacteroidia; order Bacteroidales; family SZUA-534; genus RUG13583. The sequence continues at coordinate 12,469 of JAEEPS010000042.1, forward strand.
GGCGGCATGATGGCCACCGACTCGGTTCACGTCTACCCGGCATTCCTCACTCCGCGCAAACTCTACAGCAACGTGCCCGTGGCAACAGCCCGTGGATTCCTGCACTATAATCAGAAGAATCAGGCGTATGAGATTGCCGAAAAAGAGCGTATGGCTCAACCCGACAGTATCGGCAACTACATCTGCATCAACAAGAACGGCTGCACCATAAACTCGGAGGGTGAAATCAATCTGGTGGCCAATCTGGGACGCGTGAAACTGGTCAACAGCGGAACCACCGTTTACGATATCGATGCCGACAAATATATCCTCGACATGATGACCACGCTCAACTTCTATATGCCCGAAGCGGCTCTGAAAATCATCACCGATACCATTCAGGCCATTGAGGGACTTGCTCCGGCAAGCCTGATGGGCGATGTTTACACCCGCGGCGTGAGAAAATTGTTAGGTCCGGTTGAGGCGCGGAAAGTGTTCAACGAGCAGCAGATGTTCGGCACGCTCAAAGTGGTGCCCGAAGAACTGAACAAGACCATCCTGTTCTCCGAACTGCGCATGACTTGGAACAAGAAGGTGAACTGCTGGCAGAGCGTTGGCGACCTTGGAATTGCCAATTTCGGCGGAGTGCAACTCAACAAGAAACTGAAAGGTGTGTTTGAGGTTGAGCGCAAGCGCAGCGGCGATGGCATGACTCTCTATCTTGAACTGACGCCCGACCTGTGGTATTTCTTCAGTTACAAGCGCGGATTCATGCAGGTTTTGAGTTCCGATGACGAGTTTAACCGCCTTATCCACTCAATCAAGGGCAGCGACCGCAAACTGCCAGCCATCAAGGGCGAGGCTTCGTATATGTTCATGATGGCCGAGAACAAGAAGAAAAACGACTTCATGAAGCACTTGCAAGGCTTTGCGATTGACGATGACGAGCAGATTGTGGATGAGGACGGCAACGTGTATGTGCCTGAAGATGAAAATGAAGACGGAGAGCAGAATGCCGAAGACAATGGAGAAAACGAACAAACTGAAAACGAAACAGATACAGAAAATGCAGAATAAATTCAAACGGATAGCAATAAAGATTGGCAGCAACGTTCTGGCGCAGGCCGACGGTTCGCTCAACACGGCGCGAATCACAAATTTGGTGGAGCAGATTGCCACGCTGCAAAAATCGGGCACCGAGGTGATTGTGGTGTCATCGGGTGCGGTGGCAGCAGGACGCGGCAGTGTGGCCGTATCGAAGAAAACCGACCTAGTGGCCGCCAAGCAACTTTGGGCAGCTGTAGGACAGGTGAAACTGATGTCGCTCTATACGCAACTATTTAGCGACCAGGGACTTGTGTGCGCCCAAGTGCTAACCACCAAAGAGAATTTCGGCGACCGCCGCCACTATCTGAACATGAAAAACTGCATCACCACAATGCTCGAAAACCGAGTAATTCCAATTGTGAATGAGAACGATACAATCTCCGTCACCGAGTTGATGTTCACCGATAACGACGAACTCTCGGGCCTGATTGCATCAATGATGAACTGCGACTCGCTGTTCATCCTCTCGAACATCGACGGCGTGTTCACCGGTGCACCCGACCAGCCCGACTCAAAACTGATTCGCAAGATTGACACCGGATTCGCATCGCTACAGAAATACATTGCTCCGACAAAATCAGGCTTCGGGCGCGGCGGAATGCTCACAAAATGCTCCATTGCCGCTAAAATCGCAGGCGAGGGCATCAACGTGTTCATTGCCAACGGCACACGCGACAATGTGCTGCTCGACATTGTGAACAACCGCTTGAAGGATTTCACCCACTTCATGCCACACAGCAAGACTACCAGCGTTAAGAAATGGCTGGCTCACTCGCAGTCGTTTGCCAAAGGATTTGTGACTGTGAACCAAGGAGCCATGGACGCCTTAACGGGCGAAAAAGCCACCAGCCTTCTGTTCATCGGCATCACTGGCGTTGAAGGCACGTTTGAGAAAGGCGACATTGTGGGCATTTATGGCCCCGACGGTCAGCAACTCGGCATTGGCCGCGCCATGTACGACTCACAGACCGTGGCCGAATGCATGGGGAAAAAACAAAGCCGCCCGTTTGTGCATTACGATTATCTGGTGCTGAATTAAAGTTCGATTATTTCTTTTTCTTTTTTGAATATTCGGCCTTAGCCTTCTCCATCAATTTCAAGAAATCGGGGTTGGTGTGCATATGAGCCACAACCGCCGCAGCCAACAGGCGGCCAGCCTGGACATCGCTGGCATAATGGCGTCCCGTTATGATTCCGCTGCGGCCATACTCAAAGCCGCACGTCAGTATAGCGTTCTGATTTTCAGGCGCAACCTCAACAAGCAGCAAGGCCAAACCCCACCCCACTACAGCGCCTTCGGCAGGATAACTCGATGTGAGAGCCGCCTCGGTGTCGCTGTCGGGAAGCAGCGACGGCTCGCCAAACTGAACAAACGGGCGTTTGCGGAAATCGGTGCTTTGCAGTTGGTTAGCATTGTCGAGCAACGCCGTTTTTGCAGCCGACAAAAGAGCGGCAATGGCCGGAGTTGATTTGCTGTTCAACTCCAGACCGACGGCTGGCGCAAATCCGTTCATAACGGCCGCATCAGAGCAATCGGCATCGGCAATGGCCTGACGGCCGCGCTCAGTGGCACGCTCTGTCTTTGCCTGCCAGTATTGAACCACATCGCCATAAAAACGGCGGCTGCTGGTATCGACCGGCGAGCCAAGGAATCGTTCACCATGCGGCCACTCGCTGGCATTCGCTTTCTCAAATTTCTTGAATTTGTCGAACTCAGCGCGTGCAGCCTTCAAATCAGCAATATAATAGGGGCTTGTATGCATTCGCGCGAAAGCGGCAGAAGCTGCAAGCCGTCCGGCATCAACATCGCTCTGATAGTGTGCTCCAACAATAACTCGGCTTTCGGAATATTGGTATGCGCGGTGCATGATGGTGTCCTGCATCTCCGGCACCATCTCGGCGAAAGCCATCGACACAGTCCAGAACAGCGATGTGTGGCCCGAAGGATAAGAACCGTTGTGCCGCAATTCATTCTCATCATCGTATTCCGACCATGTGTGCTCGTTGAACTGCGCAAACGGACGAGTACGCATATACTTCCTTTTGGCAGCCACCGTGCTCAAATGACCTGTATATGAGGATTTTGTAAGAAATTTCCATATTGCGGGTGTATTTTCCTCACTGATTTTGAACCCGAAAAGCCACGAGTAGATTTCGGCCACAACCTCATGTCCCCATTTGCCATCGTAGTCAGCCAAAGCACCACGCGGGGTATTGCGCTGCGCTTTTCCCCACTGCCATTGAATGATGTCGTCGGCATAAGCGAGCGATGCAGTGTCGGGTGGTGCTGGCAGATAGATGCCGGCATCAGGAATGTCATTAAGAAAAATGTAAACCTTTGAGGTATCGGTTTGAGCAAAAGCAATGTTCAACGTTGTCGCCAACAGCGATGCAACTATAAGTCGGATAGGTTTAAAAATGCTCATTAGTGATAGTGTTGTTTTGTTAGGATAGCGAATGTAGGAAGATTTTTTGGGTTTTAAACTTGTCATCGTAGAAATTTGTCAATCGGAATTGCCAAACCCGCAAAATAATTCTATGATTATCAATACTTTTGACTGAACCAGGCAAGAGTTTTCGAATCATTTTTTTAATACTAGAAATGGTATTAAACATGTATGGTTGTCATCTTTTCCCTTTCCTCAAAAAAAATCACATTTCCCGATTAACTTTCGCTACCTTTCTGCTACCTATATGCAGAAAGCACAAAAATGACACTTCAGGAGTTTGAACAACTATCGGTGAGAATCAGGCAGAAGATGCTGATGCTGGCTGGCAGGTTTAACGATGCCACCCAGCTATCGGTTGAGGCTGAGGATATTGTGCAGGAGTCGCTTGTTGCTCTTTGGCGATTGTCGGAAAGCGGCTACCCGATTCGTGATGCGGAAGCTCTGGCCGTGAGAATTGTCAAAACCACCTGCGTGGCCCACTACCGCAAACGCCGGATTGTTACGCAATCCATTGCCGGAGTCGATTTTGGCGGTGGAATGTCAGCTTCGGCTCTGACCGACAACGAGGATATGGCCAAAATTGAAACGCAGATTTTAGGCGGCCTGACACCGTCGCAGCAGATGTTGCTGAAAATGAGGAACGACGACGGACTTTCGCTCGACGAGATTTCCGCCGTGACGGGCAAACCCAAAGCAAGCGTGAAGACAACCATTTCGGTTGCCCGCAAACAGATGTTGGAACAAATAAAACGAATGCTATGATTGATATTGACAATAAACTGGAGCGCAAGGCGCTGATTGAGCGCTACTTGGAGGCCGACACAACCGTGGCTGAAGAGCGTGCTTTGGCCGAATACTACGCTATGAATCAGCCCGATGCCGACGAAGATGCCTTCGCCCAGCTGATTATAGCAAGCAATCCCGCCCTTAAATGCCTGAGCAACAGTGGCGAGCAGGAGTTCGACCGTTTGGTTGAAAACCGCCACCGAATCGGATTCAAGCGCACCCTGCGCTGGGTGGCAGGCATTGCGGCAGCCATTGCTGTGGTTGCCATTGTTAGGGCCAGCATTGTGTCATACATCAACAATCAGTGCGATATAACCCCGATGGAGATAGCCGAGACACTCAATACGCTGATGAACTTGTCGGCAGATGAGATAGAATCGATAACCGCCACACCTTGTGGTAAAAACGTCTTAATCACCGCCAAAATGAAGGACAACAGCTCGAGCACCTACATTCTGACGCGCGACGGCGACGCTCTTACAACCTACTTTGCGTGGCGGAATCAATAGTTTAACCACTAAAATTTAGAAAAATGAGAACACTTTTAATTTTAGGGCTTTGCGCCACAGCGATGGTGGCCAACGCTCAAACGACAAAAATTGATACTGTAACTATGTATGTTATTAATGGTGAGTTTATCAAGAATTTCAACGGCTCGCAACTGAGCGGAAAGACGATAAAAACTTATTTTATCGATACTACAGAAAGTTGGAATAATCGAGTTATTGTTGGGCACGCCATAACAACAACAGACGCGAAACCTGTTCCAGGACAAGGCATACGCATAACCACTTTAGACGGACCAAGCATAGTTGCCGGAAGAACCTCTGACTCAGATGATGATGCCGGTCTGCCTTTAACAATAATTGATGGGGTTGAGTCACTAATACCAGCCACTCCAACTGATATCGAAACGATTTCGATTCACGAGCCAGGCACTACCGAAGCGTTAAAATATGGAGAAAGGGGCAAAAACGGAATTATGGTTATCACAACAAAATCGGGAAATTCCACTACCAATACAATCTATATTATCGACGGCAAGAAATCGACCGAAGCCGATATGAAAGCTCTTGAACAGGGTAAAATTAAATCGGTTGAGGTGTTGAAAGGCAAAGCCGCGAAAAAATACACCGATGACCCGAATGTGGGTGTGGTGATTGTGAACACAAAGAAATAGGCATACAACAACAACTAACCTATATCGCAAAAGCGGACAGAACTGAGTAAAATCAGCGCTGTCCGCTTTTGAATTTTTTCAAAATGAAATTTTGCCCCGAATCAAATCATCAGCGCACCCACAAGGCCTAGAATGGCGTAAAATTCAGGCAAGGCGGCGTAAATCAGGGTGTTGGTAAACACGTCGTGGCCCTGGCTGACGCCCACAATGCCGTTGGCGCAGACCTGGCCCTGGCGGATTGCTGAAATCAGGCAGACAGCGCCAACGCACAGGCCGATGCCGAAAATCAGCAGACCCTGCGACGCGTCGGCCTGCAACTTGCCAAGCATCATAAAGAAGGCCACAAAGCCGTAGATACCCTGCGTTGCCGGCAGCGCCGACAGCACCATAAAATTGCCCGATGCCTCGGGACGCTTCTTCAATCCGCCCTCAGCGGCGTTTCCGGCAGTCGATGTTCCGATTGCACTTCCGATTCCGGCCAAAGCCAATACCAAGCCCAAGCCCAGATAACCTAAAATTGTTTCTACCATAATCAGTAATATTTAATTGTTAACATTCTCTGTCAAAGGATTATAACGACGTCCGGTACCCTCGTAGCCGGAATTTTTGAAAAACTCAAGGAAATTCAATCGCAGCGGGTGGACAAACGCGCCCAAAACGCACATTGCAAGGTTCAGCGTGTGGCCGACAATCACAATCAGGATGAAGAAAATCCACCCTGCGCCGCCATCGCCAAGTGCCTGAGTGCCAATAGCATTGAACGCTTCACCAAGTTTTGCGCCAGCCAAGCCGAGCGCATAAAGGCGAAGATAACTCAACACATCGCCGAGCAAGCCTGTAGCGGTATTATATGTGTTCCACAATCCGACGCCGAAGTTCGCCAGCGGATTGCGGTGAAGGTCGTTCAGGAAGAAGATTCCAAAAGTTGAAACCACACCTAACACAATGATTATCACTTTTGTAACGGCAGCGTCAATCACTCCAGCGAGCGCCATTCCGCCAACCACCACACCGCCAACAATGAGCAGCGTCCAGCCCCAGGTGCCGAGCGAGTTCAGACCGCTGTGCTTGGTGGCCTGCCACGTTTTAATAATCATTGCCAGGCAAAGGTGCACCACGCCAACAGCAATGGCCATTATCATAGTGCCGTCATAACCAGCAATTTGCGATGGCAGCATCAGCCGTTTGACCGCATCGGGAAGGCATTGCCAGGTGAGCATATCGGTTGAGAAGAAGGTGTGGAACAGCAGTCCGATGACCGTTGTGGCCACGCCCAGCGTCACCACCAGCGGCGCGATTTTCGGCAATTTGCCCTTCAAGCCGAAGCCTAAAAGTGCGAGTATCAGGCCGTAGCCCGCATCGCCCATACAGAAGGCGAAGAACAGCATAAAAAATATTGAAATCCAGACTGTTGGGTCGAATTCCGAGTATTTTGGGCGGCCGTACATATCGGTCAATATCTCGAACATCGACACAAAGCGGTTGTTTTTCAGTTTGATAGGCGGATTGTCGGCTTCCTGTGCCGCCTCGGTGAAGTAGCAGACGTTCGACGAATCGAGCAATTGAAGCAGCACCGACTCGTTCTCTTTGGGCGCAAACCCTTCAAACACTGACAGATAATCGTCGGCAGCCTTCTCGGCCGAAGCGTTTGCCAATTGGCGGTCGAGACGGATGCGGCGCTCGTCAAGTTCCTGACGGACAGATGGTTCAAGGCCTTTCAAGCCGCCAAGCCGCGCATCGCACCCTGCTATCGATTGGCGCAATTTCTCGGCCTCGGCTTGCGCTGCTCCAATCGGGCGCTCTGGCTTTGGCAATTCCTTTGCAGGAAAATTGTATTCGTCTGTATCAGAAACTGTTACAAAATAGACAAAATTGTCGTCAGAAGCAATGGTGGTGAGCGCATACTGCTCGCTCCACTCCTCGCTGAAGGCTTTGCGGGCAACCTTGTAGAAATGCAGTTTCAGGCCAGCAGCCTCAAGCCGCTGAATGTCTTCGGGCTTGTAGTCGCCCCACGGCGCAAGGTCGGCAATTTCGGCCTCAACAGCCGCCAGTTGCTGCGCAAGCCGCTCGCGCTCTGCCGCAGTGCCGATTATGTCAGTCGCCGCATCGTCGGTTGTGGCAGCGGAAGCGGTTGCAGCGGGAATCTGCTTCAGCACCTCGAGCGCCTTCTGCAGTTGCTCAATCCGTGCCGACACCGCCTCCGACTCCTCGTCGACAGGCACTTGCGAGCGCGTAATATCCACAACGCCAACCTTTTGCAGTGTGCGTAGAAAATTGTCGGCATCGCCGCTCAAAAGCACGAAGTTATATTTGGTCATTTCAGTTACCATCTTCCGCCTCCTCTGCTAAATGTTTGTTTTTCACAATCTTCTGCGATGCTTTCGACAGATTCTCCTCGTCCTCCATAAAGCGTTTTATCTTGCGTATGGCCTCGTTGTAGCCTGGAATCTGCACCTTCTCGTACAGATTCACCTTCTGCGTCGTCTTTTTGCGGTTGTAGTCCAGAATGCGGCTCACCTCGGTGTAAATCTCTGATTCTATGCCGATTTGCGCTAGGTTTTTCAGAATCCGCACGCCGTCGGCATACCACATCGGCTTGGCGAAAAGATTGATTTCCTTCACGTCGAACAATACCTCGTCGAGCGCGGGCGTGGCCACACCTGCAATCTTCACGGTGCGCAGACGGACATCGGACACCGAAATCAGCCCTGGCTCAAACTCGTTCCACAGTTGCGCCATATAGTCGTACGAACGGAACTCATTTTCAAGTTGTTGCGCCAGTGCGTCGGACCGCTGCTTGGCCCGCTTCACCTCCATCCGCAGCGCCGATTCCTTGCTTTTCAGCGTCGGAAGGGCGCGGGTGCGCATCTTCAACTGCTTGTTGAGTTCGTTGAGCGACGTCTTGTTATATTGGAACTTGATGGCCATAGCGCGTTAATTTCCTTTCCAATATTTTTCTATCAGTTTGTCTTTCAGACCAGTTTCGGCCTTTGTAAAATATTTGCCGAACAGTTCCCACGCGGTGTCGAGCATCTCGGTAATGCCAATGTTGACATCGATGGCCAGAAGGCGCGTGGCGTACTCGCGGGCGTAATTCAGGCAGCGCTGATCGTAGTCATTCAGGTCGAAACCGTTCTCCAACTTGGTTTTGGCGTTGGCGGCATCGGCGTAAAGGCGGACAGATGTGTTCATCACGGCGCTGTGGTCCTCGCGCGTTACCTTGTTCTGTACCAACTGTTTAAGTCGCGAAAGCGAACGGAACGGGTCAACAATCACCTTGCCCGAGTCGGGGTCGGAACGCAGAAACAACTGACCTTCAGTGATATAACCTGTGTTGTCGGGAATTGCGTGAGTGATGTCGCCATCGTTCAGAGTGGTGACGGCGATAATCGTAATTGAGCCTCCGTCAGGCAGTTGCACGGCTTTCTCGTAGATTTTGGCCAAATCAGAATAGAGCGAGCCTGGCATCGAATCCTTCGACGGAATCTGGTCCATACGGTTGCTCACAATGCTCAACGCATCGGCGTAAAGCGTCATATCTGTCAGAAGCACAAGCACTTTCTCGTTCTTGTCAACGGCAAAATACTCGGCAGCCGTCAGCGCCATATCGGGAATCAGAAGGCGCTCGACAGGCGGCTGGTCGGTGGTGTTCACAAAACTGATAATCTTGTGCAGGGCGCCAGCGCTCTCAAATTCGTTCTTGAAAAAGAGATAATCGTCGTTGGTCAGACCCATCCCGCCAAGGATAATCTTATCGACATCGGCGCGCAGAGCCACCATACTCATAACCTGGTTGTAAGGCTGGTCGGGGTCGGCAAAGAACGGAATCTTCTGGCCCGACACAAGCGTGTTGTTCAGGTCGATGCCCGCAATGCCCGTGGGGATAAGTTGCGAAGGCTGGCGGCGGCGGAATGGGTTCACCGACGGACCGCCAATCTGCCTCTTCTCGCCCTCAACGGCTGGGCCGCCGTCAATCGGCTCGCCGTAAGCGTTGAAGAAGCGTCCCGCAAGGTCGTCGCTCACGTTGAGTGCGGGCGGCTCGCCAAAGAACGTAACCTCGGCGTTGGTGGGTATATCTTCCGTTCCGCCAAACACTTGCAGCGTTATGCTGCGGCCTTTTATCTTCACAACCTGCGCCAGACGCCCAGCCACAAGCGCCAGTTCGTCAGCCGTCACGCCGTCGGCCTCAAGCGTCACCGTGGCCTTGGTGATGGCCGTCAGGTGCGTGTATATCCGCTGAAATGCTTTCTCACTCATTTTCTAACTCCTTCCTTAACTGACTGTAGTATTTGTCGAACTGCTCCGACTTGTACTCCGAATAATTCATCTGTCGGCAAATGTTGATGAGCCCCTTGAAGAATGTGGCGCACTCCTCAAAATTGCCGAAATTAAACTTGTGGTCGCAAATATCGATGACGGTGTTCAGCATAAACTGCTGACGCTCAAGCGGTGTCGAACTGTCAATCTCGTCGAACGCGTCCTGCTGAAGAATGATGAAATCCACCAGTTCCGACTTCCAATACTGCTCGTGATAGGCGATTGGCACGCCGTCGTCGCCCAAAATGTTAATCTGCTCGAAGGCCTCCTTGCCGCGGCGGATGATGTATTTGGTTTTGATGACCTTGTCGGCCCATCCTTTTTCGACTCTATTGTCAAGATACTCAACAATTTCGGGGTATTCCAGATATTTTGAATACGAATCAACAGGGTCAACAGCGGGATAGCGTTTCTTGTCGGCGCGGTTCTGCGAAAGGCCGTAGAAGCAGCGTGCCGCCTTCTTTGTCGATTCGGTAACTGGCTCCTTCAGGTTTCCGCCTGCGGGCGACACCGTTCCGATGAAGGTGATTGAGCCCGTGGCGCCGTTGTTCAGCCTTACGAATCCAGCGCGGGCGTAGAAACTTGTGATGACCGACGACAAATCGACTGGGAAACCATCCTGTCCAGGAAGTTCCTCAAGGCGGTTGCTCATCTCGCGCAAAGCCTGTGCCCAGCGCGATGTTGAGTCGGCCAGAAGCAGCACTTTCAAGCCCATCGAGCGGTAGTATTCGGCCAGCGTCATCGCTGTGTAAACCGACGCCTCACGGGCCGCAACGGGCATATTCGATGTGTTGCAGATGATGATGGTGCGCTCCATAAGGCTGCGGCCAGTGTGCTTGTCCTTCAGTTCGGGAAACTCGGTGAAAATCTCAACCACCTCGTTGGCACGCTCGCCGCAAGCCGCCATAATGATGACGTCGGCGTCGGCCTGCTCGGCCAAGGCGTGCTGCAACACCGTTTTTCCGCAGCCGAAAGGCCCTGGAATGAAGCCCGTTCCGCCCTCAGCAATGGGGTTCAGCGTGTCGATGCAGCGGACGCCCGTCTCCATCACCTTGTAGGGGCGCGGTTTGTCGGCGTATGCGCCAATGGCCACCTTCACCGGCCAGCGCTGCACCATTGTGACGTTGACATCGTCGCCATCAGCATCAGTGAGCACGGCCACGGTGTCGTTTATTCGGTATTCGCCCGCTTTCGCGATGCTTTTGACGGTGTAAGTTCCTTTGAATGAGAATGGTACCATAATCTTGTGCGGCAACCATCCCTCTTTCACCTCGCCCAGCCAGTCGGCAGCCGAAACCTGCTGACCAACCTCGGCCAAAGGTTTGAATTCCCACAATTTAGACTCATCGAGAGCAGGCGTGTACTCGCCCCTTTTCAGAAAAACGCCATCCATTGTTGCAAGGTTGTTCTGCAAGCCGTCGAAATTGCTCGACAGCAAGCCCGGGCCGAGTGTTGCCTCAAGCATATACCCTTGAAACTCAACCTTATCGCCAGCCCGCATTCCGCGTGTGCTCTCGTAAACCTGCACCGAAGCCGTGTTGCCCGTCACCTTGATGACCTCGGCCATCAGGCGCGTTCCGTGCAAATCGACAAAGCAGATTTCGTTTTGAGCCACAGGGCCGTCAACCTCAACCGTAACCAGATTGGAAATTATTCCCGTTACTTTTCCTGTTGTCTTCATTATATTATATTTTCTTGTTTTTCAATTATTTTCGGTCAAGCCGAAACGCCTTTGAACGTTCCCCTCACCTCGCCGAGCAACTTACGGAACATTGCCTCGCCGGCCTCACGGTCGAGCCGTGCCCAGCGCTGCACAATGTGCGCCTTCACCAGAAAAGCCAAAATGGCGTTCATATTGAAATAGTCCATCTGCGCTATCTCGCTGGCTTTGTTCCATTTAAGCATATCGGCCTGCTGCTCGCGCTGAAGGAAATCGGCATTGGCCAAAACCTCAAGCACACGTTTCTCATCGTCGAACTCAGCCTCGGGCAACTCTACCAAATACTTGTCGACCTGAAGGTTAGCGGCGCGCGCCACATACTCGGCCTGAAGGTTGCGCATTCGTGCGTCGAAATCGAAATACTCGCGTATGAAACGGTTCTGCGATGCCGCCGCCCGACTGTAGAAATCGGCGTTAAGAGCGGCCTCGTCGAAACCCTCGTCGAGCAACGCAACCAACTGGCAGTCAGCATCCGACAGCAGTTCGGCAATCGGCTCGCGCACATCGGTGTACGAGAACTGCGAAGAGCCGAAGTTGGCGGTCAGGTCGGGCAATCCGGCCACGATGTAAACGTAGTTGTCCATCTATCCGAACAGTAATTTTTTCGCCGCCGGGCGCAGATACGAACTGATGAGCCGCGTGAACTCCTCGTCGGTGAACTGCAACAGATAGCCGCCCTCCTTGGGCGAGATTTTGAATCCGGCGTTCAGTTTTTTCGAGTATTCAACAGTCAGATTGGCATTGAGTTGGCGCGCAGCCTCGCTTTTCAGGAATTTCTCGGCAGCCGCCTTAACCGATTCGGGCAGAATGACGTCCAAATCGGCAGGTGCCGCATCGGCTGGATTGAATGCCGTGACAATGGCCATCAGCATCTGGCTGGCGAAATCGGTGTCGGCAAGAGCCTTCTCCACGGCTGGCTTCACAGCCTGCGCAACAATCATTGTCTCCACCTCGTGCCTGATGGCGGCCACACTCTGCGCCCCAGCCATACGGATGTCGGCCTCGGTTTTCTGCTTCAGTTCGTCGGCCTGCTTGCTGGCTTCGGCCACAATCCGCGCCGCCTCCGCTTTCGCTTGATTGACAATCTGTTCGGCCTCGGCCTTGGCTTTCTGCACCAATTCCTCACCCTCCTGTTTACCTTTCGACAGACCTTCGGCATAAAGCCTGTCAGTCAATTCTTGCAGTTTGTTTTGCATATATGTTTGTTTATCAATAATCTAAAGTGTGCATAATGGCGTTTCGCGACGGAAACACGGACATTGACAAACATAAGAAAAAAGAATGATTTTTGGTAAATTGTATGATAAAAAAGGCTGCCCGATAGCAGCCTTTCGTGTGTGTGCGGTTTTTCTCCTTTTACAGTTTCAGTCTCTCTTTCAGCGCCTTATACCCCGAAAGGCTCACTTTGATTTTCTCGCCGTTGCGCAACTCAACAAGCTGCTGCTGGCCGTAGCGCTCGATTCTCGAAATCTTGGCCACATTCACAATGAATGAGCGGTGAACCCGCACAAAATCGGCCATTGGCAGGTTCTGCTCGTAGTATTTCATTGTCTGCTCCTTGAGCCAGCGGCCCGATTCGGTGGCTATCGACACGTAGTCGCCATCAGCCTTGATGTAAAAGATGTCAGCAATATTTATAACGTTTATTTTCTGACCGTTTCGCACTGTTATCTTATCAATTGGTTCCGATGGTGTCTGCTCGGTTTCGGTGGCCAACGGCTGTTCAATGGTGTCGGGCTCGTCGTCGGCATTAAGGTTGTGGCTGTAGGTTTGCACCACCAGACCGAAAAGCAGAACCAGAACCAGAGCGCGGGCGGGCAAGGTCTTCGCGAAAGCGGAAAAACATTCATTATCAATCGAATAATTTACAATTGATTCAATGCCCACAGTGCTCACCACAACAAAGAACCCGATTATCAGCAGATACTGGTTGAAGTAGGCATTGCCAATAGGTTGCAGAACATATTTCATTATGTTCCAAATAATTATGCACTCTGCGGCAAATGTCGCGGCAAACGCAAGGCAGTCGAGAACAACCGCCCCCGCGGTTTGCCCAGCCAGCCAGCCAAACGCCGCGCTATAGCAGGCGGCCACAACTGCAAGAATTGTGACCGCGGCAATGGTCGAAGCCTTATTTCTCAAAAACGGGTTCATTGGTTATTCAATTGCTCCGCCGCCAAGTACGCAGCGCCCTGTGATGATTAACTGGCGTGTGGTGTCGATGCCGGTTGCAAAACGTTCGTCGGAAATGCCGCCCATAACAAAACTGCACTGGTTCACAACTTTCCAGTTCGACGGAACCTTGAGTTTGAATCCGCCCATTGTGGCGTCGATATTCAGAATGGTGTCGCCTTCGGGAAGCGTTGTATGGCGCAGGTCGAGTTCAATTCCGCCGCAAGTTGCGCTGATGTTTCCTCCGCGGAAAACAGGCTCCATAAACACCTGCTCGCTGCCGCTGAACACAAATCGGTAGTTGATGCGGCCGTCGGTGTCGGTTGTCTGCTCGGTATTGCCGTATTTTTGTGAAAATTTTGTTCCGCACACGTGCTGATGGCAGCGGTTTCGGCTCGGTTTGACGAATATCACTATCAGGCCCAATCCCACAAGCACCACTGGCCAGAAGACCGCTGAAAAGCCCGACGAGTCGATGCCCGCGTTAAGCAGTTGAGTTTTAACAAGTTCGCTCCAGGCGCGATAGTTGCTCAAAATGCCCACGCCAATCCATATCAGGCTGTGCCAAAGTTCGCCTTGTATGAGTTTCGCCACGCCAATGGCTAAAAAGATTGATTGAAAGCAAAACAGCGCATTGCCGAGCGGTTCGGGCAGCAGGCCCGCCAATTGCAGATAAGCCACGGCTCCAGCCAGAATCAGTACCAAGCCCCACGACAAACGGCGGCGGCGTTCAGAAATTCCAAAATTTTCCATAATTCAAATTTTTTGTGTTTAAAAATACGTTTTTTGATGTCACAATCGAAATAAGTGCTGCGGCGGTGCGCGTCATTTTCTTTCGACGCTGCAAAAGTATTGTGGCTGTGGACTTTCCGAAAGGCCATATCGGTGAACCGATGTTTTTAACCCGATGAATGAATGGTTTAGGCGGGTGAAACGGCGGCTGTTTTGCGGAAGTTTTCGGCTTTTTTCTGATGAGAACCGAATATGAAATCGCTATCAAAAACAAAAACTCGCAAACTTGCGAGCAAATTTAGTGAGTGATTTGCGAGTCGCAAGTTTGCGAGTTGATGGCGGATAACGGTATATCGCCTTTATTTACAATACTTTTCCAGCATACCCCGCATTTCGTCGGCCACTTTGTGGGCGGCTTCGGCGGCGCGTTCGGCAAAATCCTCGCCGTTGCTGGCGTAGATGATGGCGCGCGACGAGTTGACAATCAGTCCGCACTGCGAGTTCATTCCGTAGCGGCAGACCTCCTCGAGCGAGCCGCCCTGCGCTCCAATGCCAGGCACAAGCAGAAAATGGTCGGGGGCGATGCGGCGGATGTCTTCAAACAACTGCCCCTGTGTGGCGCCCACAACGTACATCATTTGGTCGGCGGTGGCCCACTGTTGGCTGGTGCGCAACACCTTCTCGAACAGGCGCTCGCCGTTGGCGTTGGCGGTGAGTTGGAAGTCGTGCGAACCCTTGTTGCTTGTGAGCGCAAGCAGAATCACCCATTTGCCATCGTAGGTCAGGAACGGGCTCACGCTGTCCTCGCCCATATACGGCGCCACGGTTACTGAATCGATGTCCAGTTCCTCGAAAAACGAGCGTGCGTACATTGCGCTTGTGTTGCCGATGTCGCCGCGTTTGGCGTCGGCAATGATAAACTGCTCGGGATAGTTCTGCTTCAGATATTTGATTGTCTTTTCAAATGATATCCAGCCTTTTACGCCCATACTCTCGTAGAAGGCCAGATTCGGCTTGTAGGCGATGCAATACTGCGCCGTAGCGTCGATGATGGCCTTGTTGAAGGCGAAAATCGGGTCCTCGCTGCTCAACAGATGCGCGGGGATTTTCTTAATGTCGGTATCGAGCCCGACGCAGAGAAATGACTGCTTGCGCTTTATGTTTTCGAAAAGTTCGGTACGTGTCATAATTGCTTTGTTTAATTATTTAAGCATTGTCTGTGTTTCCAAAATTTGGCATAAACCTTCTTGGATCTTCTTTTTCCTGACGTCGTTTTAAACGTTCTTCTTCAGTTTCAACCTGAACTGATGGTTCCTTTTTATCAGTCGGCGTGTTTTCTTGTTTTATGTTAGAAGAACCACTTTTTCTCTTTATAAAATAATAACAAAATCCTGCACAGATTACTAATGCGCAAATAATGGCGGCAGTTATTGACTTTGTGGCCAATAATATAACTCCTAAAATAGAGTATATTATGCCCCAATATTGCATTTCAATCCAAAAGAAAGTGTGTATTCTTTTTACGTTGATTTCTTTGCCCGTTGATTTTTCAATAAAAATTTTAGGATCTTCATTGTTCCATAAGTTTCCCAAAGACCAGCAAACAGCGGCAGAAGCAAAAAATGAAAAAACAACAGCGTAAAAATCGTATTCTTTAGGAAAGATAGATAATCCTATTACCCCAAATAATATCAAGGATAATGCACATATAATTCCTCTTCCTGACCAAATAATCATAATCGTAGATATTAAATTTTTTCAAAAATATAAATTTTACAAATCCGCTTCCTTAAGCCGCTCGGCGTTTTCAGCCACAATCAGGTGGTCGATACAGTCTTGGATGTCGCCGTTCACAAAAGCGTCAAGGTTGTAGATAGTATAGTTGATGCGGTGGTCGGTGATGCGCCCTTGCGGATAGTTGTAGGTGCGGATTTTGGCCGAACGGTCGCCTGTTGAGACCATTGTCTTGCGTCGCGACGCAATGTCGTCGATATATTTTTGGTGTTCCTTGTCGTAGATGAAGGTGCGAAGGCGACTCAAAGCTCGCTCCTTGTTCTTGGGTTGGTCGCGGGTTTCGGTACACTCAATCAGAATCTCGTCAACAACGCCTGTGATTGGGTTCTTCCAGTTGTAGCGCAGGCGCACACCCGATTCCACCTTGTTCACGTTCTGACCGCCAGCGCCGCTCGAGCGGAAGGTGTCCCACTTGATTTCGCCCTCGTTAATCTGCACGTCGAACTCGT
>JAEEPS010000128.1 GCA_016284875.1 Salinivirgaceae bacterium
TTCCAGGTAAACAAGTAATTCGTTTCAAACCGATACTGAAAAAGGCTGCTCGTTTGAGTGGCCTTTTTTGTTGGTGGTTGATTACCACGGAACGCACGGAAAACACGGAAATAATACAAAACTCAATAAATAAGGGATTCCTTTAACAGAACCCCTTTTTATTCTTTCGCCCCGAAAGTATTTCAACAATCGGCACTTGGTACACAGCGGCTATAGCCCCCGTCAATGCGTTATGACCCTGGTGGATTTGAAATCTCCATTTCAATTATGCCAAAAAACTGATTTACAAAAATTAATCCTTCAACTTGATTTTCAGCAACACATTTGCCACTTCACGTTCCTCTGGTTCCAACCCTTTAATGTAATTAGCGTTGCGCTCCAAAAAGGCTCGATATTCGGCTTGGGTTTGCTTTAGGCAGGCATTGAGTTTGGCATCGTGGCCTTCCAAATATTTTGCCAAATCGCTATTTCTGCAGAGTGCGTAAATGAATTTTCCGTCAGTTATCGAAACAACCGAATGCCTTATGATATTGTTAACAAGATTATCGTCATCATCGCTCTTAATCGACACTGCACTGTTGGTGTGTTTGTCGAACATTGATATATAGTTGTTCTTTCCCATTTGATATTTGAAAAACAAATAACGCCCCGACTCGCCTAATCCACCGAAAAATCCGTCATAATCATACATTTTTTCAATTTGGCCTGTGCTTTTAATCATCTTGATGATTATTTGGGGCGTTAACGGGTTCGGAAGTACCAGTTCTGTGCATTGCTCGGTATTGCCGCAAAGCGAGTAAAGATGGTTGTCGCAAGGGAAAAAGAAACGTATGGTATCGTTATTGGCAATGTAAGGCTTACCATCCGCTGGATATATATATACGTTGTCTTTGGGCGTTTCGAAATGTGTGGATATGGTTTTAAACGATTTGTCTGTCAGTATTATAGCAGATTGTTCTGTGTCGGAAGGAAGCCTCGTGAGCCAAATCTGTGCGTACTTCCCGTTATTCAGCCTATGAATATGTTGTTTGAGTCCTTTTGCCTCAAATTCGTGCAGTATGCTCAAAAATTTACAATTTCGGTCATAGCATAAAACCCTATTCCACGTATCTTGAATACACAATGTGTCGCCAAAGCAAAACATTGAATTCAAACCGTTTATTTCGCCAGGGCCGCGTCCTTTGATTGTACGCGACGATAGTTTCCCGCCTGTTTTGGAGTCAAAACTTATCAGGTGAGTTTGCCCTCCCTCGAAGAAATAGATATAGTTATTGGCAATGTTGATTTCCAAATCATTGGAAAACACCCAGTCATCATCCATTTGAATATTCATCACCGAAATAGATTCAATATTAGCCGCAAACAATTTGCCATCAACTATTCCTGGCAGTTTTACTCGTTTTTTTTCAGTTGCTCCGCTGTTGAATGTCAACACTACGGCGCAGACAACAATGAATAATGATTTGATTTTCATAATTTTAGTTTTATAGTTTATGAATTGGTTTTTCAAAAATCGCTTGTGATTGACAAATATAAAGAAATCTGTGTAATCGAGTGTCATCTGTGCGAGAAATCGACATTACACTTTATTCAAATTTTTATACATTCGCACGCTGAACCGAGAAACATTTCGGACAACAACACAATTGTAAATCAATAAAATAAACAATAGAAAATGGCAACAGTAAAACCATTCAAAGGCGTTCGTCCGCCGAAAGCGATAATTGAGAAACTGGCGTGCCTGCCCTACGATGTGATGAACACCGAAGAGGCCGCAAAAATGGCCGCTGGCAAGCCCGAGAGCCTGCTGCACGTCACACGCGCCGAAATTGACTGCCCCGCTGGCACCGACATCCACTCGGCCACCGTTTACAACAAGGCTGTCGATAACTATAAGATGTTCAAGCAGAAAGGCTGGCTGGTGCAAGATGCCGAGCCGAAGTTCTACATCTACGCGCAAACAATGAACGGCCGCACGCAGTACGGCATTGTGGGCGCCGCATCGTGTGAGGATTACAACACGGGCATCATCAAGAAGCACGAACTCACCCGCCCCGACAAAGAGGAAGACCGTATGGTGCTGACTCGCTACCTGAACGCCAACATTGAGCCTGTTTTCTTCTCGTATAAGGCTGTGCCTGAGATTGATGCCATTGTTGCCGACATTGTCAAGAATCAGAAACCCGACTACGATTTTGTTGCCGAGGACGGATTCGGACACACCTTCTGGCCAGTTAACTCTGCCGAAACCAACAAGCGGATTGAGGAACTGTTCGCAACCAAGGTGCCGTACTGCTATGTTGCTGACGGTCACCACCGTACGGCTGCCGCAGCCCGCATCGGACTTGAAAAGAAAAGCCAGAACCCGAACCATACTGGCAAAGAGGAATACAACTTCTTTATGGCAGTTCATTTCCCAGACAATCAGTTGAATATCATCGATTACAACCGCGTCTGCAAAGATTTGAACGGCTTGAGCGAGGCTGAGTTTATGCAGAAACTCGATAAGTGCTTCACAGTAACCAAAATGGGTGCTGACATTTACAAGCCCGCACAGTTGCACGAGTTCAGTATGTATATGGACGGCAACTGGTACAAACTCAACTCAAAACCAGGCACTTACAACGACTCCGACCCGATTGGCGTGCTCGACGTGACCATTTTGTCGAACCACGTTTTAGACGAAATTCTGGGCGTGAAAGACCTGCGCACCACTACCCGCGTTGAGTTTGTGGGCGGCATTCGCGGCCTGGGCGAACTGAAACGCCGAGTTGACAACGGCGAGATGAAATGCGCCTTCGCACTCTACCCTGTCTCGATGAAACAACTCATCGACATTGCCGATTCGGGCAACATTATGCCGCCAAAAACCACCTGGTTCGAACCCAAACTGCGTTCGGGACTGGTTATTCACGAGTTGTAACGCAACTGAACATACGCGATACCTGATTGCCCATCAATGATTTCCAACCTTTGATGGGCATTTTTCTGCAAACAATAAATTAAAATGTTCGCGTTTTGGCGATTTTTATATTTTTGGTCGGTTTGAAAAAATGATATAATGAACAAAACGGTTAACACTGCCACAATTCTTATGCACTGCGATGACCAGATTGGCATTGTGGCAAAAGTTACGGAATTTATACAGAACAACCGGGGCAACATTCTGGCACTCGACCAGCACGTTGACCACGAAGAAGGCCAGTTCTTTATGCGCATTATGTGGGATTTGGCCGAATTTGCCATTCCAAAAGACAAGATTCAGGACTATTTCCAGACGCTGATTGCATCGGCCTACAATATGCAGTTCAAGGTTTATTTCTCTGAAGACAAGCCGCGTATGGCGCTGTTTGTGTCGAAGATGGACCACTGTCTGTTCGACATTCTGGCACGCTACCAGGGCCGCGAATGGAACGTTGAGATTCCGCTCGTAATCAGCAACCACGAGGATTTGCGCTCGGTGGTTGAACAGTTCGGAATCCCCTTCTACTGCTTCCCCATCACAAAAGATAACAAGGAAGAACAAGAGGCAAAAGAGTTGGAACTGCTTGAGAAATACAACATTACGTTTGTTGTGCTGGCGCGATATATGCAGATAATCTCGCCAGAATTCATCAGCAAGTATCCGAACAAGATTATCAACATCCACCACTCTTTCCTACCCGCTTTCACTGGCGCAAAACCCTATCACGCAGCCTACAAGCGCGGTGTGAAGATTATCGGCGCCACATCGCACTACGTCACAACCGACCTCGACGAGGGTCCGATTATTGAGCAGGATGTTACGCGCATCACCCACCGCGACACGGTTGACGACCTTGTGCTGAAAGGCCGCGATTTGGAAAAAATTGTACTTTCACGGGCGATAAATTTGCACATTCAGCGCAAAACGCTTGTGTATAACAATAAAACTATTGTATTTTCGTAATAACTTTATCACTAATCACTTAAACTTTAAAGAAAATGAAACACTTATTATCGATTGCATTGGTTGCCATGGCATTGAGCCTGAACGCCCAAACTACCGAGGCACCCGAGGATTATGTTAACAAAGGCAACGCCTCTGTTCAGTTGAAAGACTACAAAGGCGCTTTCGAGAACTATCAGAAGGCTTTCGACCTGTATGAGAAACAGGGCAAAGCAAAAGAAATCGCTCCCGAAACCATCTACAACGCAGGCTATTGCGCTCACAAGGCCAACTTGCACGACGAGGCCATCACCTATCTGAAAAAGGCCATCGAACTTAACGTGAAAGAGGCTCGTCCTTACCAGAACCTTGCCGAAACATACAAGGCAAAGAAAGACAACGAGATGTATGAGAAGACTTTGGAGGAAGGCTTGGCCAAATATCCAGATGACAAGGCTTTGAACAAACTGATGTCAAACCTCTACGTACAGAAAGGCAACGCTTTCTACAAGGAAGGCACAAAAATCAAGGCTGACGCCAACAAGAGCGGTTTGAGCCAGAGCGACCCTGACGCCTACAACGCAGAACTTGAGAAGTCGAAAGCCGAGTTTGAGAAGGCTCTCCCACTCATCGAGAAGGCTTACAAATATGACAGCAAAAACAAGAACGCGCTGAAGATGCTTTCGAACATCTACACCGCTCTTGAGCGCGAAGACGACGCTGCAAAAATCAAAGCAGAGTTAGATGCCATTCAGAAATAATTGATTGACTGAATAATTCGAATAACTGATAATCCCCTGTGGCCATTGACCGCGGGGGATTTTTAGTTTTGTCCATTCTTAAGCAAAATTCACTACATTTGTGGCTCATTTTGAATTTGAGTTATGAGAAGACGAGTTGTTATAACCGGAATGGGAATTTACTCGTGCATCGGCAAGAATCTTGACGAGGTGCGCGAATCGCTATACAATGGAAAATCGGGCATTATCTTCGACCCTGAACGCAAGGAAATGGGCTTCCGTTCGGCACTGACCGCCTATCTTGAGAAACCTGACCTGAAGGGCGTTTTGAGCCGCAACCAACGCGTTTATATGCCCGAACAGGCTATGTACGCTTACGTGGCCACGGCCGAAGCGTTGAAAAATGCAAAAATCGACCAAGATTATCTTGACAGTCACGTAGTTGGCCTTATGTATGGCAACGACAGTAGCGCCGACCCTGTGGTTAAGGCTGTGGATACAATGCGCGCCAAGAAAGACACCACGCTGGTGGGTTCGGGCGCCATTTTCCAATCAATGAACTCGACGGTGACAATGAACCTGTCGTGCATCTTCAAACTGCGCGGCATCAACCTGACGGTATCGGGCGCGTGTGCAAGTGGCTCACACTCAATTGGTTTGGGCGCACTGCTCATCAGCAACGGCCTGCAGGATATGGTTGTCTGCGGCGGCGCGCAAGAGGTTAACCCCTTCTCTATCGGCAGTTTCGACGGCATCAGCGCCTTCTCTGTCCGCGAGAGCGACCCCACACGGGCTTCGCGCCCATTCGACCGCGACCGCGACGGACTGGTTCCTGGCGGCGGTGCGGCAACGGTGATTATCGAGGAATATGAGCACGCAGTGAAGCGCGGCGCACCCATTCTGGCCGAGGTGCTGAGTTACGGCTTCTCGTCGAACGGCGACCACATCTCAACCCCCAACGTGGCTGGCCCGACGGCATCGCTCGAAATGGCTATCCGCCTAGCGGGAATCAACATCGATGAAATCGGCTACATCAACGCCCACGCCACTTCAACAGTGGTTGGCGACGCACAAGAGGCAAAGGCCATCTACAACGTCTTTGGCGACCGCCGCGTGGAGGTAACTTCGACCAAATCGCAGACTGGCCACGAAATGTGGATGGCAGGCGCAAGCGAGGTTATCTACTCGATGCTGATGATGAAAAACAACTTCATTGCAGCCAATATCAACTTTGAAAATCCCGACGAGGACTCGGCCAAACTGCTGATTCCCGACAAACGTATCGAAAAGAAATTCAATACGTTCCTGTCGAACTCGTTCGGCTTTGGCGGAACCAACGCAACGCTGATCGTCAGAAACATTGATTAATTGAATAACTGAATGCGTGAAATTGAATGACACTAACCGATTCAACCCGACTTTTACCGAAGTCTATTCGGATTGAATCGGATAAAATCGGTTAGAGATATAATTGATAATAAAAACATTACTTGCGACTTGCAATCGATGGAAAAGACAAAACTAATAAGTAAACTTAACGATATTCTGGCACAGGAATTTGAGGTTGATGTGGCGAAGATTAAGCCTGAAGCAAACATTAAAGAAACGCTGATGCTGAACAGTTTGGATGCTGTGGATATGATTGCGGTGATTGAATATGAG
>JAEEPS010000043.1 GCA_016284875.1 Salinivirgaceae bacterium
GCAAACCGTTGTATCCGGTATATTACTCTTGGAATGCAGAATCAAATGATTGGGAAGAAAGTTCCGATTATGTCTTCTTTAATTATAATAATTATTATGGAAATGTAATGGCGTCTGTTACATACTACGTTAATACCCTACTGCTGGTATTTCAGAATGATAACATGTTCATTAATGACTATTGGGGATACAACAATAATAACCAATGGGTGAATTCCAATAAGGATGAATATTTAAAAGATGAAAATGGTCGGACGATTATTGAATCTTATTCGGGAAGATGGGATAATGGCACCAACGAGTGGTTCATGCCAAACCTGAGCATAAACTCATTTGATGATAACAATAATGAAGCATTGTCAATCACCAAGTCACAAACAAAAAAATATAATCAGGAAACTCATCAATATGAATGGACAGAGCCTGTTAGAGGCGCCAGCGTTTATTACTATGATGCTAAAGGTAACCTTGTGGGTAGCACCAAATTCTCTTTATCTGAAAACGATAGCGCGGAGTACGTAAAGTTAGACAGCAACTTGTTTAAAATAGTAGTTAAGTCGTTCGACGACGTGCAAGATAAGTGGAGTGTATCTGCTGAGCACTTTTATACAGTTTTGGTAACCTTAGAAAAGGAAATCAATTATGGTGAGCCGACTTACGTTTGGAGTACGGATAATGCAACCTGTACTGCCACAAAAGTTTGTGTGGATGATAATACTCTCATTGTAACCGAGACAGTTAACTCAACTTCAGCAGTAACAACTGCTGCCACCTGTGAGGCCGTCGGTACTAGAACCTATACGGCTGTGTTTACTGAAGAAGGTTTTGAAAATCAAACGACAACTGAAGAAATACCTGCACTAGGTCACGCTGAGGTTGTGGATACTGCCGTAGCAGCAACCTGCACCGAAGCTGGCAAGACCGAGGGCAAGCACTGCTCGGTTTGCAAGAAAGTGATTGTTGCGCAAGAGGTCGTTGCTGCTAAAGGCCATGCAGAAGTTGTTGATGTCGCCGTGGCAGCGACTTGCACTGAAGCAGGCAAAACCGAGGGCAAACATTGCTCTGTATGCAACAAAGTGATTGTTGCGCAAGAGATTGTTCCTGCTCAAGGCCACTCTAAAGGCGAGATTGTTGCAGAAAACCTGAAGGCCGCCACTTGCACCTCTGCAGGTTCGGTTGATTCTGTGGTATACTGCACCATTTGTAAGGCCGAAATCAGCCGCAAGACGGTTGAAATATCTGCCCCTGGTCACAAAGCCGACAGCATTGCCATCGAGAATGTTGTGGCCGCAACCTACGTAGCCGCAGGCTCTTACGATTCGGTTGTCTATTGTTCTGTTTGCCGTGCCGAAATCAGCCGTACAAAGGTTGCTGTTCCGCAACTTGTTGTTCCGCAGATTGACGCAGAAGTGGTTGTCAGCCAACTTGAATACACCATTGGCGACAACCTGAACCTTGATGGCGGCAAAATAGTGGTTGCCACTAGCGACAGCACCACCACCGAAGTGGTCATCACACCCGATATGGTCACAGGTTTTAATCCAGACAGCGTTGGCGTTCAGCAAGTTACCATTACATTTGAGGTTGATGGCGTGCCATACACCAGAACATTTGAGGTTACAGTAAAAGAGCCAGAGATTGTTGTGGCACAGTCGATTAAGATTAGCGTAATGCCCAATAAGGTAACCTACAAGAAAGGCGAGCAGTTGGATGTCGCAGGAGGAAAACTTACCGTCACCTACAGCAATGGCACTACTCAGACTGTTGATTTAAAGGCAGATATGATAGGCGGCTTCAATGCCGACAAGGTTGGCACACAAAAGCTTACTGTAACACTCAAGGTTGAAGAAGTAACCCTCACCACCACCTTTGATGTTGCCATAGAGGATGACAGCACAGCAGTTGCTGAATCAGCCGCCAATGCCATCAACATCTACGCCCACCACAGCACCATTGTGGTTGAGAACGCCACCGAAGAAATCCGCGTTTATGATGCAATGGGTAGAATGATTGGTAGGGACGCGATTAATCGCGTCCGTACAGAAATCAGCGTGAAAGGTACAGGCATTTACGTTGTGAAAGTTGGCAATGTGGCAAAACGCGTGATGATAAACGATTGATATCTTTAGAGACGTCACATTGTGGCGTCTCTATAAAATCCGGTTTAAATCGGATAGAATTGGTTAGATATAAAAGAATAGGGGTAGATTTTTTCCGCCCCTATTTTTTTATCCCTCTATCATTCGATATATAAAAGTATTTTTTACTTTTATCGTCAAATAAACTTAATACCACACATAAAATGAACGGAACAAAACTCGCCATTGCGGCGGCGCTCACAAGCATTTCGCTGACAATCAGCGCACAAGAAGAGTGGCGCAATCCACAAGTGAATCAGATAAACCGAATGGAACAGCACGCCGACTATTTTGCTTTCAGCAGTGCCGATGACGCAAAAAACGGCGACAAGACGCTGGCAGCCAATTATTTATCGATTGAAGGCCAATGGAAATTCAACTGGGTTGAGAATGCCGACCAACGGCCGACAACCTTCTTCCAAACCAACTTCGACGACTCGCAGTGGGGCACGATGCCCGTTCCTGGGTTGTGGGAACTCAACGGCTACGGCGACCCCGTCTATACCAACGTGGGCTTTCCCTGGGGGCCGTTCTCGGGAAACAACGCGCCCGAAGTAGGCACACAGCACAACCACGTGGGCTCATACCGCCGAACAATCGCCATACCCGACAACTGGGCTGGGCAGAACGTTGTAATACACATTGGCTCAGCCACTTCGAACGTTTATTTGTGGGTGAACGGCAAGTTTGTCGGGTACTCTGAAGACAGCAAGGTGGCCGCCGAATTTGATATTACCAAATACTTGAAAAAGGGTGATAATCTGTTTGCTATGCAGATTTTCCGCTGGTGCGACGGCTCGTATCTCGAAGACCAAGATTTCTGGCGCTTTGCGGGCATTGCGCGCGAGTGCTATCTATACTCGCAGCCCAAAGTTCACGTCAACGATGTGGAGATTGTCCCCGACCTGACCGACAACTACACCAACGGCGCACTCGACATTACCGTAAAAACTTCGGGTAGCGCAAAGGTGAAGGCTACGCTCTTTGATAACGCTGACAATCAGGTATTTTCGGCCAATTTGCAACCGAAGGGCAAGAACACCTTCGCGCTTTCGCAGAAGTGCGGCGCGGTGAAAAAATGGTCGGCCGAAGAGCCGAATCTCTATTCGCTCGAAATCACCATTCTCGACAATAAAAACACTGTTCTTCAGGTGATTAGACAAAATGTCGGCTTCCGCAAAATTGAGCAGAAAACCGATTTGGGGCAGATTTGGGTGAACGGCAAGCCCGTTCTCATTAAGGGCGTCGACCGCCACGAACTCGACCCCGACTATGGCTACTGCGTGCCGCGCTGGCGTATGGAACAGGACGCAAAAATTATGAAAGAGATGAACGTGAATGCGGTGCGCACCTGCCACTATCCCGACGACCCGTACTGGTACGAACTCTGCGACCGCTACGGCTTTTATATGGTGAGCGAAGCCAACCTTGAGTCGCACGGCCTGATTTACACCGACCGCTGCCTGTCGCACAACGAGACGTGGCAACAGGCACACCTTGAGCGCAACCAACGCGCCTTCGAGACCTACAAAAACCACCCCGCCATAATCTTCCTGTCGCTGGGCAACGAAGCAGGTCCTGGCAAGAATTTCGAAGCGTGCTACAAGTGGCTCAAGGAGCGCCAATCGAGCCGCCCCGTTCAGTACGAACCCGCTGGTCTTAAGGAATTTACCGATGTTTTCTGTCCGATGTATGCCGATTATGGAACGATGGAGCGCTACGCCAACGACCCGAAGGCCTACCGCCCGCTCATTCAGTGCGAATACTCGCACGCGATGGGCAACTCGTGCGGCGGTTTCAAGGAGTATTGGGACCTGATTCGCAAATATCCGAAGTTGCAGGGCGGTTTCATTTGGGACTTTGTCGACCAAGCGCTGCACCGCCGCCGCGCCGACGGCACGCTTGAGTACACCTACGGCGGCGACTACAACAACTACGACGCCACCGACAACAACTTCAACTGCAATGGTCTCATTTCGCCCGACCGAGTGCTCAATCCGCACGCCTACGAAGTGAAATATTTCTATCAGAATATTTGGACAGAACTTGTTGATATTAAGCAAGGTACAATCAAAGTCACGAACGAGAACTTCTTTACCGACCTTTCGAAATACTATGCCGAATGGAGCATCGAAGCCGACGGCAAAAGCATTCTGGCGGGCATTGTGTCGGACATCAACGTTGGGCCGCAATCGTCTGCCACAGTGCAACTTGGGTTCGATGGCAGTCGGATTCCCGCTCAAGGTGATGTCTTTTTCAACATCAAATACAAACTGAAACAGGCCGACGGCATTCTGCCCGCAGGCTCGCAAGTGGCTTACGACCAATTAGTTATCGCGGAAGCGAAATTAAAAGACTCTTTCGCGGAAAGCAAAAAAACGATTGCTGTGGACACAGCAGCGCCCCAAAAGACAATTATTAAAGGCGAAAACTTTGAATATCAACTCAATGAAGCGAATTTCTTATGCAGCATTGTTATTGACGGCCGCCAATATTTGAAAGACGGCAGCACGCTGCGCCCCAACTTCTGGCGCGCCCCCACCGACAACGACTACGGCGCACGTTTGGAACGGCGGTTCGAAGCGTGGGAAAACGCTTCGTGCAAACCAAAGCAAAGTTCGGTTTCCTATGAAAGCAAAATTTTGAAAATTGAAACTGATTATCAGGTTGTTGCCGCAAATTCGGAGCGGCTTGGTGATTTAACGCTCACCTACCGAATCAATGATAAGGGACAGATTGCTGTGAATCAAAAATTTACGCCTAACAGCGATATAAAAGCGAAGCCCAATCTGTTCCGCTTTGGAATGCGGATGGAGATGCCCGAATCGTTCGACCGCATCGACTATTTCGGCCGCGGCCCCGTGGAGAACTACGCCGACCGCAAACTGTCGCAACCCATCGGGCACTATGCGCAAAGCGTTGATGAACAATACTATCCGTACATTCGTCCGCAGGAGACTGGCACCAAAAGCGACCTGCGCCGCTATGCCATCACCGACGTTGCGGGCCGCGGATTGCAGTTCACATCGACGAAACTTTTCTCGGCATCGGCTCTGCCATACACAATGGAGAACCTTTGCCCCACAAAGGAGAAGCGCCAGTACCACTCAACCGACCTCAAGGCAGAGCACCTGACCGCCGTCTGCATCGACGGAGCGCAAATGGGAATGGGCTGCGTGAACTCGTGGGGCGCCTGGCCGCTGCCGCAGTACTGTCTGCCTTTCGGGCCGTACGAATTTGAGTTTGTGATTACGCCTGTGAAATGATATTTTTGCGGCGTTTAACGCTGACAAAAAAATCTAAAAAATGGGAAAGATAACCACCCGCGAGAAGCAGATTTCGAGAACGAGTTTCATCGGCATTGCCGCCAATCTGCTGCTTGCCACTTTTAAGGCGATTGTGGGCCTGATGGCCAACTCAATAGCCATTTTGCTCGACGCCGTCAACAACCTGAGCGACGCGCTCTCGTCGGTGATTACCATTGTGGGCATAAAACTGGCGCACCGCAAGCCCGACCGCGAGCATCCGTTCGGCTACGGGCGGATTGAGTATTTCAGCGCCATTCTGATTGCAGGGCTTGTGTTTGCGGCTGGCGCGGCATCGCTCATCGAGTCGGTAAAAAAGATTATCGACCCAGTGGTGCCCGAATACTCTGCGATGACAATTGTGGTGATTGTGGTGGCCATTGCAACTAAGTTAGTATTAGGCAGATACGTCAAACGCCAAGGTGAGCGTTTCAGTTCCGATGCGCTGATTGCCTCGGGTGCCGACGCCCTGCACGACGCCGTCATTTCCACATCCACACTCGTGGGCGCTGCCATTACACTGATTTTCGGCATTGTGGTTGACGGCATAATCGGTGCGGTGATTTCAGTGTTCATCATCAAATCGGGTATCGAACTGTTTATGAATCCGTTGAACCAGATTTTAGGCGCCCGCACCAACAGCGAAACCACGCATAGTATGAAAGCCGATATTGCTGGATTTGAGGGCGTTATCGGTGTTTACGACCTTGTTCTGCACAACTATGGCCACGACCGCGCTGTCGGCTCGGCGCACGTTGAAGTTGACTCAACAATGACCGCCCGTGATATTCACCTGTTAACCAAACGGATACAGCGCCAGATTGTGATGAAGTACGGCGTTTTTCTAACCATCGGCATCTACGCCACCGACAGGCAAAACGGTGAATACGGATTGATGCAGAGCGACATACGCAACATTGTGTCTGGTTTCGACGGTGTGCTGCAGGTTCACGGCATTTTCATCGACACAAACTCGAAACTGATTTCGTTCGACGCAGTTGTCGACTTCAAGGTTAGCGACAAACTGGCTTTGCGCCAGCAAATTGCCGATGCCGTTGTGCAGAAATTCGCAGGATACGAAGTCGAGATAAATTTCGATATTGATTACAGCGATTGAGTGCGGACTACTGCTTGATTATCAGATACTACTCATTTCCATTTTTAGGAAAACACTTCAACCCATCACAAACAAATTTCTATATTTGTCAATCGTTAATGAGAAAAAACTGTTTTAGCGAATTTAACTAATAGTAAAACTGTTGAATATGAAGAAAACACTTTTGTTGTTGTTTATGTTGGCTTGTGCAATTGTGTTGCGGGCTCAAAATTTCGAAGTAGGCTTATTGTCGTTTGCTGTTACGATTAAAAGCGGCAATGGACCATATACCGCTGAGGTTATTCGCAGTTCAACAAAAATAACTGATAAACTTGTTACAGAGATAGTAATTCCTGAAACAGTTGAAAAAGACGGCATTAAGTACACGATTACAAGCATCGGCGAGAGTGCTTTCACCAATTGCTATTTGTTGAGTACAGTTGTTATTCCCAACACAGTTAAGAGCATTGGGAATTATGCTTTTTCGGGATGCAGCGGATTGCGGGTGGTGAATATTCCTAGTTCAGTGACGAGCATTGGGGTGGCGGCTTTTTTCAACTGCAAGAATCTGAAATACGTAACCATTCCAAACTCGGTGAAGACAATCGGGAATGGAGCATTCAACAACGAAAACTGCATTTTTATCTGCCAAGCGGAGAGTCGGCCATCTGGATGGGTTTACGTCGATTCTCATTGGAGCAACAGAAAAGGAACTGCTTTTTGGAACTCGTTTCTTGAAGACGGTATTGGATATCAGTTTGTTAACAACGATGTGGTTTCCTTGATAAAAGTTCTTGGTAATCCTGATTCGGTGGCTGTTCCAATGATAATATCACATTTGGACGATGTTTACATGGTTAAATCTATAAGCAGCAATGCCTTCGCCGATACCGATATAAGTGTGGTAGAAATACCAATCACAGTTACCGATATTGGCGACAATGCTTTTGCAAATTGTACTTGGCTGACAGCAGTAAGGTTTTCATCTTCTGTAAAAAACATAGGCAAAGGTGTCTTTTCTGGTTGCACTTCATTAAAAACGATTACGCTCCCTGGCAAGTTGTCTAGTATTGGCGAGAATCTCTTTGCTAATTGCACAGCCTTGACAACTGTAACTATTCCAAATTCTGTCAAAAACATTGGTAAAGGAGCCTTTTCGAGTTGCATAGAGTTGGCTTCTGTTGTTATTCCAAACTCAGTTACCGATATTGGCGAGAACGCTTTTGTCAATTGCACTGCGCTGAAGTCAGTAACTATCTCAAATTCAGTTAAAAATATCAGCAAAAATGCCTTCTCTGGATGCACTGAGTTAGCTTCCGTAACTATTCCGAATTCTGTTACCGAAATTGGTGAAAATGCATTTGCCAACTGTATTGCTTTGAAATCGGTAACCATCTCAAATTCAGCCAAAAATATTGGTAAGGGTGCCTTTGGGGGGTGCGCTGAACTGGCTTCTGTCACCATTCCAAACTCGGTAACCGATATTGGTGATAATGCCTTTGCCGGTTGCACGGGATTAAAAATGGTAACTATTTCAAATTCAGTTAAAAGTATTGGAAAGAATGTCTTTTCAAATTGCAGTAGTCTGGGTTCTGTAACTATTCCGAATTCAGTAAAAAGCATCAGTAGTTTTGCGTTCACCGATTGCGGAAATCTGACAACGGTGGTGATTCCAAAATCGGTTACAACAATTTCATCCAACGCATTCAACGGCAATAAGATAGTCTTTTATTGTGAACATAGTGCCAGACCAGAAGGTTGGACTGCTGATGCGAAAAACAATAGCAGATATTGGAATAATAACTTGGGGCAAATCAATTGGGAAGTATCGTTCATCAGCGACAGCATTGCCTATTTCATAACGTCGGACAATACAGTTACCGCAAAAGGCTATTTAGGACATGGCGAATTGCTTAGGATTCCGTCGTCGGCAAAGTGCGAAAATTTTGAATATAATGTGGTTGGCATTGGTCAATACGCATTCTCGGGCTGCGAATCAGTAACAACAGTTTTCATTCCAAAGTCGGTTGCAAGCATTGGAGAAAAGGCCTTCAATGGTTGCAAAAACATTAAAAATGTTAGTTGCGAGACGGGTTCGTGGCCAAGTGGTTGGGCAACAGATTGTTTCCCAAATACTGAAGTAGTAAAGTGGGGGCAGAGTAAGCCGTAGGGTTCAAATTGTTATCGATTAATACAATCACTCGGCCCTGACAATCTCAGGAATATATGTTTTCGACGGGATGGTGAGCGGAATCGACTCTGTTGAGACATTGCCAGCATCCAAGCCCCAGGCCGAAACATCGGTAAGGCCCATACGCTTGAGCGGATAGTAGAGCGTTAGCACCAGCCGCTCGCCAAACGACAGGTCGGCTTGCTTGGGCACGCGGCGCTCAATGTGGATGATGCGGAAATCGGCGGGGATGTTGTGCTTCCGCAGTGACGGGTACGAACTGCGAAGGTCGAGCCCTTCTTCGCCTAAATGATTGACAACCTGCTTGAAATAGTCGTAGATGCGCGGCTGCATCTTGAATCCAAGGAAGAAATCGATGCGGATGACCTTGTTCGGCACCAGGTGCTCAACCTTGTATTCGAGCGTGTAGGGAGTGTCGAGAATATCGACGTGCAGCAGCCAGTAAACGTCGGCGCGCTTCGGAATGCGCCTGATAATGCTGTCGATAACCTTCGCTTCAATGTCGGTTTTGAAGTTGGCGTGAGTGGTGTAAACCAGATTTGTGGCATATTTCGGCAGCGATTCATCTTCGCTAATATCCTTGATGACAGGCAGATAATCGCCGATTTTTGCAAATGTGATGAATCGGTTGCGGATGCGGCGGCCAGTGTGCAGAATCACCATTATGAGCGTGAGCAGGGTGGCCAGCATTGTGGTGAACCACGCGCCTTGGCTGAATTTGTGCGCGTTGGCCACGAAGAACGAGCCTTCGACAATCAGGTAAACAGCCGAAAACAGAACGATGGCCCACAGCGGCTTGTTTTTCTGCCGAAGATAGACCACCACCAGCGTCGATGTCATCAGCATTGTGATGGTGACCGTGAAGCCGTAAACGTTCTCGAGCGCGGCCGAGTTGCGGAAGTGGAACACCGAGAACAGGCAGCATCCGTACACAATCCAGTTGATGGTGGGCACGTACATCTGCCCGATGACCTGCGACGGATATTTGATGCGGATTTTCGGCCAGAAGTTGAGCGATATGGCTTCGCTAATCAGTGTGTATGAACTAGTTATGGATGCCTGACAAGCCACAATGGCCGCCATCGTGGCCAGCACAATGCCAATCGGCAGGAACCATTCGGGCATTATGGCATAGAACGGATTCACGTTGCCGTCGATGCTGTCGGCGTTGACGATAATCCACGCGCCTTGGCCCATATAGTTCATTATCAGCATTGTTTTCACGAAAGTCCAACTTGCCTTGATGTTTTTGATGCCGCAGTGGCCAAGGTCGGTGTAGAGCGCTTCGGCGCCAGTGGTGCAAAGGAAGACGGCGCCCAGTAGCAGAATCCCCGACGGGTGGTTTGCCAGCAGGCGCACGCCGTAGTAGGGGTTGAAGGCTTTCAGAACCATCGGGCAGTTAATCAGATTGACAAGCCCAAGAATGCCTAACGTGCTGAACCACACCAACATAATCGGTCCAAATGACTTGCCCACGGTGTTGGTGCCGAACTGTTGGATGAAAAACAGGAAAGTGATGATTATCACGCTGATAGCCAAAACGGGCAAGTGCGGATTCATTATCGACAGACCTTCAACCGCCGACAGCACCGTGATTGACGGCGCAATCACACCGTCGGCCAGCAGCGAGCAGCCGCCAATGATGGCAATGATGAACAGTTTGCGGTGGTTCTTTCGCAGCAGCGCAAAGAGCGAGAAAATGCCGCCTTCGCCGCGGTTGTCCGCCTTCAGCGTTATGAAGACGTATTTGACTGTGGTTTGCAGAGTTAGCGTCCAAACAATGCACGACAGCGCCCCAATGATGGTGTCGGCCGTCACATCGCCGATTGATGCCAAAATTGCCCTGAAAACGTAGAGCGGCGATGTTCCGATGTCGCCAAAAATGATGCCCAAGGCGACAATGGCACCCACCAAACTCAAATTCTTTATTTGGCTCGATGAACCTTTCATATATTATTGTGTTTCAATCTGATTCCCCCAAAATAACGCAGATTTGCGTCTTGTTTTCGGTTGCAAATATAATTTGCCGAATTTCATTTTGCTTTTTGTCCGCTCTATTTTTGACGAGTGGCGGATGAGGAAGTTGCTATTGCGATGGCATTTTGCTGATTATGTTTGCTTTATGAGTATGGAAACGATTCCGTTTCATTTGCTGCCTTGTTCGCTTTCCGTATAAATCAGGCGTGATTCTCTGATAAGTTGAAAATCAAAACTGTACGGTGTGCTCAGATTCCGTAAAAAATCAATGGCTGAATTGTTCTGTTGAAAAACAGAAAAAAACTATCTTGCGCCGCAAAATTTTGAGTGTAAGTGTGTGTTTAACAATGAGTTTAGTTGACACACGAATTGTCGAATCTAAAAAACGGATTGCATTTTGAGCAGTTTTTTCTACCAGATTGGTGAGTGGCTCGCCACAGCGGTATCTTTTATAAATAGTTTGGTTTGGTGTCCAGCGTTGGTGGTTTTATGTTTGGCCGCGGGGCTCTATTTCAGTTTGCGCACGCGTTTTGTCCAGGTGCGGCGGTTTGGCGAGATGTTCCGTCTGCTTTTCGGCGCAGCCAACAACAGCAAGCGGCGCGTTGGCATTTCTTCGTTTCAGGCGTTTGCCTTGGCCTTGTCGGGACGCGTGGGAACGGGCAACATTGTCGGCGTTGCCACGGCCATTGGTTTTGGCGGTCCTGGCGCCGTTGTATGGATGTGGATTATCGCCTTTTTTGGTGCGGGCACAGCCTTTGCCGAGGCCACGTTGGCGCAAATCTATAAGGAAAAACACAACGGACAGTTCCGCGGTGGACCTGCGTATTATATCGAAAAGGGGTTGCACAGCACGTTTTTTGCCTGCCTTTTTGCGGTGTTCACGGCATTGGCTTGCGGCGTGTGTCTGCCGCCGCTTCAGTGCAACGGCGTGGCCATTTCCTGCGCCCGCACGTTCGGCCTTGAGCCGTGGATGATAGGCGCGGTGGTGGCTCTGCTGATAGCGCTGGTCATTATTGGCGGCGTAAAGCGTATTGCCCAAGTGGCACAGATAGTTGCGCCGTTTATGGCCTTTATCTATATCGTTCTTTCAATTGTGGTTCTTGCTGTCAATTACGATGTTGTGCCTGATATGTTTATGCAGATGCTGCGCGGGGCTGTCGGTGTGAACCAAGTCGGCGGCGCCATTTTGGGCACGACAATCGCGATGGGTGTGAAACGCGGAATTTTCAGCAACGAAGCGGGGCAGGGCACAGGCCCGATAATTGCCGCCGCAGCAACCGTGAATCACCCTGTCAAGCAAGGACTTGTGCAGGCGTTTTCGGTTTATATCGATACGCTGCTTGTCTGCACCGCCACGGCATTGATGATTCTGGCGTGCAAAACCTACAACATTATCGACACTGTACAGACCGCGCCCACGGGCGAAACCGTTGTAACCTATCTTCAGCAAAACGCCAACGCCCCTGCGGGCGAGCCAGGCGTGTTCTACACTTCTTCGGCGTTGGGCACCGTTGTGGGGCCGAAGGCGGGCGACGTAATTGTGTCGGTGGCGCTCTTCTTTTTCGTCTTCACAACCATTATGGCCTATTACTATTACGCCGAAACCAACCTTGTTTACCTGTTCAGCCGTTGGCGCCGCCGCCGAAACCGCCCCGAATTTTTGGAAGATGACCGCGCGGCCAGCGACAAGGGCGAGCGCCTGATTATTTGGCTGTTGCGCTGCGTCACCGTCCTGACGGTGTTTGCGGGCTCTTTGTCGGGAAGCGGCTCAGTGTGGACGTTGGGCGACATTGGCGTCGGGCTGATGGCTTGGATAAACATTTTGGCCATACTGCTGCTGTCGTCGCAGGCGCTGCGTGCGCTCAACGATTACGAGCGGCAGAAAAGCGAAGGCCGCGAACCTGTTTTCCACCCGCAAGAGTTCGGCATAAGCAATGCTGATTTTTGGGAAGAAGAGTAAATGATTAATTGCTTGATAGATAGGTGAATTGGGTTTCCACAGTGTGACCTGATTTATCTATGAGTTTAACGGGTTTAACAAGTTTAACAGGTTTAACAAGTTTAACAGGTTTAAAAAGAATGGGTTAAGTATTTGTGGTTAATTCCAGTTTTTAATAATGCACAACAGGTAGTTTTTTATCTTCTTGTCGTTATTACCAGCAAACCAACAACGGTCGAGCAACTAGTGTTTGCGACTTTCCGACCGAACAGATGGTTTTATGGTTCTCTAATGACAAATTATTCAAAAAAAGAAAGTATCTATAACAAACGGTAAGAACATAAAAGCCAGTCCCATACCGGCAAGAAGGTGGAACACGCCTTTGAGTTCGGGCGAGTAGATATGCTTCGGATTTTTTTTGTTGATATAGATATAGCAAGGCCCCGGCAACGGATTGTAGCTTGCGCGGTTCGAAACTAATAACGGAGTACTCACATACAAATCGCCATTGTATTTGTAGCGGTACATCGGGGTTTTTACTCCGGGAAAATAGATTTTAACGGAGGGATAGAACTGCCCGTTTATATGCCCATGCCCGCGTGCGCGTATTTCACCGTCTTTAACGTTGAACAGCTCGGCATAGACCTTTACCGAACCCACTCCGCACAGTTTCAGGTAAAAAAACAGACCGAGCAAAACCATACCAAGTCCAAGATACATGAAGAAAGCCAACAAGTCAGGTCCGTTTGCCGTTAACGCATCGTGGAGATAGCCGAAAAATTTATTCAAAAAGTCCATTTACGCCTCCTTTCGCTTTTTTGTTGAAAAGACTGGTTACATCGACAATGTAGCGGCCGGGCTTCGATTTGTCAACCACCACAACAACCTCGTCGCCTGCACTGAAAATGCCTTCGGGGTCGAGCCAGAAGGGGCGGCTTTCGAACGTGCGGCTATTGTCGGGTGTGGCGCACTCCAGCGTGTAGTACGACTTCCACTTTGGATAGAACATGCTCGACCGCGACAGGTAATTCTTTTTTATGCGGGTGATAACCGCAACAACGGGTTCGGCATTGCGCCCCTGAATCTCAACCCACGGAAATTCGTTGAAATAGCGTCGGTTACGCCTTCGGTTGCGGAAATGGTACAAGTACGGAATAAAACCGCAGCCGGCAAATGTTCCGCCCATTATTGCAAAAAACAAGAGGGGCCACAGTAGCATCGTACGCGATTTTATTGTGCTTATGTCGTCGTTTATGTAATAGAAATTGTAAGTTCTGCCTGGTATGTAATCATTGTCTCCGTCTTCCAATACTGTAAAATACGCGGAGGAATCGGTTTCGCTTTTGCGTGTGAAGGTAATTTCCTGACCTATAACATACGAGCCGTCCATAATATTCCTAGAACCAACAATTTTCCCCGTTATATGGGTTCCGTTTTGGAAATAATCCATTCGGCCGGGAATGAGTAAGGCCATAATAATGAGCAGAATCAATCCGGGAATGCCGAAAAACAGGTATATGTAGCCCAGTTTCTTCTTGCTGTCGTGGGTTTCTTTGTATTCGAGCTGTTCAATAAACATCATAGGGCAGATAATTTAACTGTTTTCGATGCTCTCTTATTTTTTAACGAGTGTCCTGACTTGTGTTCCGTAGCGGACAAGATATGTGCCTGCTTTGAGTCCGGCGGTTGAAATCCACGCGTTTCCGCTGATTTCGGTTACAAAAATGCGTTTGCCGCCCAAGGTGAGCAGTTCCACAGTCCCTTCTGCATTTTCAACGAAAAATCCTGTTGTCGCAGGGTTCGGATATATGGAGAACGTCTGATTTCCAGTCTCCTCAATGGCTGTGTTGTCATTGTCAACCATGAAATTCGCAACGATGGTAATTGCTTCTTCAACCATAAACGAATATTCCGCCGAGGTTGAAACTATACCGTTATTTGCCGTCCAACCTACGAATTTGTATCCTTTGTCGGGGGTTGCTACAAGGGTGACAGTATCGCCTTTCTGGTATTTTCCCGCTCCCGAAACCAAACCATGCTCGGCAGTAGCAGCAACGGTAACCATCAGACTATCAGGAATTGCCTCAAAGTTGGCTGTAAAATCGCCATCACTGTTTGCAATGAAGTGGAATTTGGCATTAGTCGATATAATAAGATTTTTACTCGTCCAATTAACAAATCGGAATCCTTTATCGGGAGTGGCAATCAGAGAGACTGCTTTTCCCCGTAGGTATGTGCCCGCGCCTGAAACAGAGCCGCCCGCACCTGCAGTTGCTGCAATCTCGACTGTATTATCGGGCAGAGCCTCGAAACTGACAATAAAATTCGCATTCTTGCTTGCGGTGAACGTGTATTTCTCCGAAGTTGAAACAATTGTTCCGCCGAGTTCCCAACTTATGAATTTGAACCCTTTGTCGGGAACGGCCACAAGATTAACAGTATCGCCCGGCAGGTAAACACCCGCACCTGAAACATAACCTCCGATGGGTAATGAGGTGGAAATGACGCAATAATCTACATCAACAAAGCCCGCGGTATCGGCAAAATTGGCGGTAATAACGGTGTCTTGCTCCATTCTGAATTTGAACGATTCAGATAACGACAGAATCTTTTCGCCCGAAGTCCAGTTCACAAATTTGTACCCGCTGTTCGGAGTAGCGGTAATAGTAACATAGTTTTTATATCGAGAGGAGCCTCCTGTGGTGGAAACCGTACCGCCATTGCCGGCTATAACCGAATAAGTGAGCGGAATGCCGTTAAAGTAACCTATTAATGTCGTTTCTTGTGTTAAAACAAACGAATATGTTTCTTGTGATGATTCCTTATGATAATTACGATTGTACCAGCCGGCAAATTCATACATGGCATCAGGAATAGCCGAAACAGTAACAGTGTCGCCATATTTGAAATTGCCTGCACCAACAAGCGTTCCGCCCTCATTATTGCCGTTGAATCCGGATAAAGTGACAGTGAACGTTCCCGGCGTAAAATTTGCAGTCAGCGCAGCATTCGCCGTTGCTGTAAATGTGTATGATGCTTCTGTGGAAAGCACTGTTCCGTCGAGTGTCCAATTTACAAAATCGCAGCCGCTTTTGGGCGTGGCGACAAGGGTGACGGTTTCGCCAAGATTGTACTCGCCGCCGCCCGAAACAGTACCGTACACCGTGTTGTTGGCCGTTGCCGAAATTTCATAGTAATGTGCGAAATGGGCAACATACGTGGCGTTGGCACTTGCGACGAAACGGTACGACGCGTTGGTTGAAACTATCTCGCCGTTTACCGTCCAGTTGATGAACTTGCAATCGTTGTCGGGGGTGGCGACCAACGT
Source organism: Salinivirgaceae bacterium (assembly GCA_016284875.1). Lineage (GTDB taxonomy): Bacteria > Bacteroidota > Bacteroidia > Bacteroidales > SZUA-534 > RUG13583. The sequence continues at coordinate 15,975 of JAEEPS010000043.1, forward strand.
AACATATTCGCCCTCCTCGTAGGTGCCTCCACTGGTAACCGTACCTCCTTCTGTTGCGGAAGTTTCAATAACGTAATAGTTTATTTTGGCAAAATTGGCTGTAAGCACCGTGTCTTGTTCCACCTTGAGTCGGAACGAGGCAGCATTGGAAACAACCGTTTTGCCCGAGGTCCAGTTTACGAACTTATATCCCTCGTTGGGCGTTGCGGAAATAAGTTTATATACTCCGTACACTGCCCTATGCGTGCCTTCGTTGGAAACAGTGCCGCCATTGCCCGCTATAATTGTATATGAAAGTGCCGCTCCTATAAAACCGGCATAAAAGGTTGTGTCTTGCGTTATAACGAATGAATATGTCGCATCTTCCGACACTTCTTTGTGGTTGCTTATCCAACATTCAAACACATAATTTTCCTTCGCGACAGCCGAAATGGTTACCGTTTCGCCATACAGATATTCGCCCGAGCCATACACCGTACCCCAATTGTTGTTGTATTCGAAGGACAACGTAACCGTGAACGTCCGAGGAACGAAGTTCGCGGTGTATGTTGCATTGCCCGTTGCAGGGAACGTGTATGTCTGTTCCGATGACACCACTGTTCCGTTACACGTCCACGTGTCGAATTGGTAGCCATAGGTTGGGGTGGCGGTAAGGGTTACCATTTCGTTTAAATCGTAGTAACCGCCCTCCGAAACTGTGCCTCGATTTTCGTTGCTGGAAACCGCAGTGATTGTAAAATCCTTGTCGGTGAACTGTGCCACAAGACTGGTGTCGTGTTTGGCAACAAACGATAATGCCACATCGGTGGAAACAATGTTCCCTCCTGAAGTCCAATGCAGAAAACGGCAGCCGCTGCCGGGCGTGGCTACAATCCTGCACGTTTCGCCCAAATTCGCCTTGCCCGCAATATGCTCGTCGGTGACAACACTCACCGAGCCGAACGCATCGTTGTTCGGTGTTGCCGAAATAACGAATTGGGGACGTTCGCGTTTAACTTTGATACAAAATTTGTTATTATTTTGAAACAAATCCGTTCCATTCATCAATTCAGCCGATATGCAAACATCAAACGTTCCGTAGAGTAGATTTTCGTTAAACTCCTGAGCCGTAATTGTATATGTGGCATTACCTTCGTTGCGATACAAAAAGTCTCTATATCCCGACAACAGCGTGTCTTGTAACGTGTATGGTTTCAGAACCGAATTGCCTGCCGTCAGGTATGTCTGAATTGTACTTGGAGCAACCACGTTTTGCGGACCATAGTTTATAATAGATGGATACACGTTCATATTGCTTGTGGATGAAAGCACGGCAGATTTGTAGGCGGCGTTAGCCTTTGTGGTGCTTAGGAGGAATGCGGCCGCAATATCGGAATTGTTTTCTATGGAATCCACATAGTTCGTTTGCCCATCGCTCACGTAAAAACTTATGCCATATTTATACATAGACAGTTTGTAGTCCTTACCTGCGTTCTCCGGATTGGTATATGACTGCAAGGTTGACGCATTATTAGAAAGCATATTATCTGCTCTTTTTGTCAAAAACAACTTGTTGTTGATAAATCTCGACGCTTTAATATTTTTATCTTCAATTTCAATCAGATCGAAAATGACTTCTTCGTCGTTCGCAATTTTTACAGTATGGGATTTACTGTTATTGTATATGCCTATCCAAAAAGGCTTGTCGGTTACCGTGTAGGGAGTATTCAGGTCAATAATATGTGCGCCGCCTTGTGCCGATGTATATTCCTGCGAATACACAAGCGTGCCGCAAATAGTATCGGCATACCTCGATTGGCCCTCTGTTGTCAGACTATAGTCCAAATTGGCATGTGGGTCTTCGTATATTTTTATGGTAATGGAATCGTTGGTGCTAAAAGAGTGGTAACTGATTTTTTCTATTTTTTGCCCTGCGGAAAAGTTTGCAATAGATTCGGGACAAATAATGAATTCCATACCAGGCTGTGCCAATGAGTTAAATTCGTTTGTGTTTTCCGCCGACAAAAATCCATACCAACCATGTTCCGCATCGTAAATAGGAGCATCTTGGACGACATATAATTTCTTTGTGTTTCCGCAATATGTTATGGTGATTGTGGCATACCGTTTTGCCCCTGTTGTATTCTGCAAGGCAGAAATCTGTACGTCTGCATATTCTCCACCGCCTAACGCCGATGTTTGTGATAACGACAGCCAATCGTGGTCAACTGAAATAATCACATCTTCGGAGCCTCGGTAATCAGAATGGACAATAAAAGATGTGTCGCGCGCATTGGACGACAATAATAGTATGGGTGTGGAAATTGCAAAACTTGAATCTGGTTCCAAACCAAAATACGCACTTTGCGGCTCGAATCCGATGATACTATCCAAGTTGTAATATCCATTTCCCTTTCCTCCCCAGCCCATATTACAGTGGAACATGTCGCCACCGTTGTCTTCGTCGTATTTGTATCCGTCAACAACCCATGCGTGTCCAGAACTCCCAGTACCTCCTTCATACAAAAGCGGACGACCTTTCCGCAATTCCTCCAACACCATGGCATTCCACTGTGCGCTCGTATAGTTCTCTTTCTTTTCGTGGTGTACAGAATCTGGATTATATTGAAAATGAGTAGAAAGTACAAAAGGTGCATAGGTTGCACCACCTCCATACACAGTATGTCCGCTTATACCAATGTCCGAAATCAAATGTGCCACATTTTGCTTTTGTTCTTCGGTTGTTGTTGTTCGTAACGTGTCGAACATATTATCCCAATCGTATGTATGGAACGAGGTGGAAAGAACTACTCCGTATTTTGGATTGAAATAACTTTCATAACCCATGGCACGTTTGGGAAAATTCCAGTATCGCATAATTTGTGCCTGAGCAGTCGCCATACATCCTGCCACAGCATGATATCCTGCACTGTCAGGACAATACATATTGTATGGCGTACCTTGATGCCACGAGCAAGTGACCATGGGTGCAATGTATTCTCCCTCGCCAAGCAAAGTTGGTGCAGACGCGGAATACGTAAGCAAATTGTTCCAGAGAGTCTGGTTCTTGCTATTGGCGGCGGGTTTCTCGCAACCCATGTCGTACGATTGCAGCCATGCGGCGAATGCCTCGGGATTATTCTCCGGGTCAATTTTATCGTCGAACGAGTACGCAAGCACCGGACGGACATTCTTGTCGCCGGCAACGATTACAAAACCATCGGCACCGCTGCGGTTGAATATGTATATGTTTTGAATTCCGGCGAAAGAGATTCTCTCAAGGGTTGCCGCCTGTCCGGTGTGTTTCAAAAAGAAATTTCGGGCTGCCGATTTGGCTGTGCCAACCGAGACTTTCTGTGCCTGAGCAACTGTTGCCACAAGCAATAAACAATAAAAGAGTATTATTTTTTTCATCTTTTGTAAATCATATTATGCAAATATACAATAAACTGTGTTATACAGTTTTAATCGCATTAAAACAATAATGTTAGGGGCACGGATCTTTCATATAAAATCTATCACCGAATTTAGACAGTTTAAAAGGAATTGATTTACAATTAAAAGCCGCAAGCGGCTGACAAATTTAACTAATCCGCGACGAGCCATTTGTTAGATTCGTAATTGAAATGCAACTTGTTGCATTTTAATCTTTTATCCAATTGGGAATTTGTTTAATTCGTTCAATTCGGTGCTAAATGAAAAATCCGTGTGTTAGGGGGATTTATTAAACAGCGAAGCGTTTAAACCTGTTCAATAGCGAAGCAATTCAACCAAACTTAAACTTCAATAACTTAAAACTTATAACTCGTTCCTTGTAGTTCCCAATGCGGCCAAATTACCTAACCAACCGTTGATAGTGGCAAAACAGCAGATTGCCTTTCTCATCGCGCAGATGGAAGCCGTTGCCACCGCAGTAGCGGAACATTTTGCAATTGGCGCAGATGCCATTTTTCATCCACGAGCGGTTGCGGAACTGCTCAAATCCATTGTTCCACACGGTCCAAAAATCGTCTTTGTAGATGTTGCCCTGCGAATAGTCGGCGCGAATGCTGGGGCAGGCCGAGATTGAGCCGTCGTGCAGGATGGAGCCGACGGTTATGCCAGCATCGCAGTGGTAGAAGGCATCGCGGACTTCGGCTTCGTAGCCACCCAGAAAGCCTTCGCATCCATAACTGACTTGTATGCGTCCTTCTTTTCGGGTGTCGGCAATGAAATTCATCAGGCGGGTGAACTGCTCGTCGGAAAGTTGAAGTTCGGGATTTTCAGCCGCGCGCCCGACGGGAAAAATCGTGAAAATCCGCCAGCGTTTCACTCCAATACTCAAAAGATATTCCTTGAAATCAGTCAGAGTATCAATGTTTTGTTGGTTGGCGCAGGTTACAACATCCCACACTATGTCGGTGGTTTGTGCAAGCAGTTTGATGGCTTCAGTTGCTTTTTGGAAGCCATTTGGCACGCGACGTAGCCAGTCGTGGGCATCGGCAAAGCCATCGAGACTGATGGTTGCGGCGTGCAGACCTGCTTTGCGTAGCAATAGCAGCCGCTGGGCGGTCAGCAGATAGCCGTTGCTCACGATGCCCCAAGGGTAGCCGCGGCGGTATAGTTCGATGCCGCATTGCTCAATGTCGTTGCGGACAAGTGCTTCGCCGCCCGTGAAAATCACAAGCACCTTATGCGGGTTGACGTGCGGAGTTATGGAATCGATTACCTTGAGAAAATCGGCCACAGGCATATCTTTTGCGGCAGCCGATGCCTTGCAGTCGCTTCCGCAGTGGCGGCAGGCGGCATTGCAGCGCAAGGTGCATTCCCAGAAAAGCGTCCTCAGCGGGTGTTCCCGCACAGTGTCTTTCCTGGCAAGTCGGGTTATTTCAAGTGCTAATTTTTTGCGGAGAGTGATTCTCTTACTTGCCATTCTTTTCTTTCAATATGAAATTCTCGGTTTTTGTTGCCTTGCCCTCAAACCAATTGTCGTCTCGCTTTTTTCTCTTGAAATCAGATGTCAGTATGTATCCTTTGATGGTGTCGCTTTCATATTTGCCATTCAAATCGTTGGCAATAAGTGAGTATTGAAAATCAGTCGCCTCTGTATAAGAGTCTTTAAAAGAGAATTCACCCTTATGGTTGGTTATCATCGTAAGGCTATCAAGATATGGATTGTTACTGCTGAATGATACTTCTACGTTTTCTATAAGTTCCTCACCATCCGACACAGTTCCTTTTAATTCAAATTCAGCATATGGCGTGCCGTATTCCATACAACTAATCAGTAAATCGCATCCTGTAAAGCCTAATATTGTCAGTAGCATTTGAAGAATGCGTCTCATAAAAGGTGTTGATTATCAGGATTTTTTCTTTAGTGTGATATTCACAGTCTTTTCTGCGGAACCTTCAAACCAATCGTTTTTTTTCTTTTTGCCAGAAAATTCGTTTTTAAAAAACAAAACTTCAGTAGTATCGTTTTTGTATTTGCCGCCAGGGTCGTTAGCCACTAGTCTTATGCCTATTGTGTCATACGGCATTTCTTGTCCAGATAATTCAAACTCGCCTTTTGCATTAGTAGTCAATGTTTTCCACGGTTCGCTGAATAAATATGGGTGCGTTTGTGTTGATTCTATTTTCACATTTTCAATGGCTTTTTCACCGTCAGTAACTGTGCCTTTCACAGAAAATTCAACGTATGGTGTTCCATATTCCTCACCACCATTTATAACATCATCACATCCAGCAAAACCCAAAAGTCCAAGCAGACAGGCAAAAATCTTTTTCATTTCTATTATTTTTTAGAGTTGTTATGCAAAGTTAAGGCTTTTGGTTAGAAAAAGCAAAGGAAAAACCACAAAAAAAGCCGACTCAAACGAGTCGGCTTTACTATTCAGTGAATCACCAAATTAATGATTTCTCAAGTTCCATTTTGAGTTGTCGCTCTTCATGTCGAACTTGCCAAGACCAACGGTGCTGTCGCCAGTTGAAACCAAAACAACCTCGCCTTCAACGCCAGGTGCCTGTTTCGGCATCAGACGGTAGGTTCCGTCAGTCAGTTGGTCGATGCGCCACAGTTGAGTGTCAGCGCCAGTGTACTCCGATGCGATAACCTCGTAGTTCGGGGCTGCGGTCAGAGCGCGGTTGGTGCCTTCAATCACAATCTTGCAGTATGCGCCGCCAAGGAAGCCTTCCTTCTCGGGAAGAGCCACAATGCTCCATTTCTGGTGCGGGCGGGTCATATAGTCGCCTGCGCGGACAGCAACATCGCCAGCAGGCCAAGTTGCCTGAACATCTTCAAGTTTCTGTGATGCTACAGGTTTGATAGGAGTGGTGTCGTTTCGACCGAAAAAGCCACGCATTGCCATAGGCATACGAACAAAGTCAACAGCCAACTCAAGAGCATAGCCGCGGCGCTCCGACTCAATCTCATAAACACCGTCTTTCAGCAGTTCGCCTGCATACGGCCAATCGTTCTTCCACAAAAGTGGACGGATGGCCAAAGTGCTACGTCCGCCAAAATCAAGATCAGCCTCAAAGTGGCACGACATCTTCTCAACGCCTTCCTCAACAATGTAGCGTCCGAAGTGGCCAGGGCCCATAACGCGGTCGTGAGCGGCAATCACCATGCGGCCACCGCCTTGCAACATATCGCGGCCCATATTGTCGAGATAAGGACCAGTCACCTTGCGTGAACGGCCAACAACAATATTATAGGTAGAGTTGGCGCCGTCGCAGCAAGTGCCATGAGTACCAAGCAGATAGTACCAACCATTGTTGTACATCAGGTCAGAAGCCTCGCAGTCGATGGCGATGTTGATAGCCTCGTTGCCTTCAACGCGTTTGCCAGTTTTGGGGTCGAGTTCCACCAAACGGATGAATCCGAAATAGGTACCATACGACAGCCACAGACGGCCATCGGTCGGGTCGAGAAGCAGACCTGCGTCGATAGCGTCGCAGTCCTCGTCATACTCCGACGATGCAACCACAATCGGGTCGGTGAACTTGAAATCAGGCGATTTCGGGTCCAAAGTTTTGTTCCACATTGTAACAACAGTGCCTGCGTGGCCGCCGCCAAGGCCACCGCCAGTGGTGCTGTAGGCAATCAGATAGCGGTCGCCGATTTTAAGCGCGTCAGGTGCAGCGCCGCCGCCCGGGCGTACTGCGCCGCCGTTCCATGTCCAGCCGTCCTCTGAGATGAGGCCGCCTTGGCCTGTTCCGAATGTGTAGTATTTTCCATCGCACTCAACGATTGTCGATGGGTCGTGGATGAAAGGTTTGCCAATCTGTGCGTTTGCATCTTTCGCTGCCAAAGCAACTGTCAATGCGCAAACGCCTAAAGTTATAATCGGTTTCATATTATTTTTCATTATTTTGATTTTCAATTACTTGTTGGTGATAGTGATGTTCTTGACAGGTTTGCCTTCGAGATCGAGGAAGCGAACGCAGAAGTCGCTCATACCAGGACCGTTGATAACGGCACCGCGCAAGATGTTCTTGCCTTTCTTGAGGCTGATGATTGGCGAAACGCAGTCATCGACAACCATACGGCGGTCGCCCGAGAGGAGAAGAACCTCTTGGTCGTTGAGCCACCACATTGATGCCGAGTTAGAGCCAACAGCCAGACGGACTGTCATATCCTCGTCGCAGTTGATAACTGTGACAGCGTGGAAAATAATACCGTAACGTGTTTGTTTTGTGCCAGTTGCAAAGCGGAACAATTTCACATTGTAAAGTTTGCTGTCGAAAGCGTGCCAAACCAAAGTCCGTTTTTCCCATACAGGTTCAGGCATTTGGAAACCCATCGGTGGGCGCGGGCCGTCGAATTTGGCTTCGGGCTGAATCTGAACGGTTGCTTTAACCTTTTCGCCGTCCTTCGGAAGGGTTTTGTACTGATTTGGATAGTACTCGTGGGCGAACGCATCGCGGAGGTAACTGTCAGTGAAGACGGTGTTGCCGCGGTTTGGTTTGCCGATTGGGTCAAGCAACAGCCAGCGGCGGATAAAGCCCTGGTCGTCAGGTTTCATCGCATCGGCAGTCGATGGGGTGAAGTAGTTGTCGATGCTTGGTCCACTTGGCACAGCCTGGTTCTGATTCTGCGGTTGTGCACTGGCGTTGTAGGCCTGCGCGCCGATGATGGTTGCCAGACCAATTGCCAACAGAGTTGTTTTGTGTTTCATGATACTTTTTTAGTTATGTTAAAATATGCTGAATGTTGTACTTTCAGTCAAAGGACAAATATAGCGTAAAAAAAGTGCGTTCTTCTGCCTTATTTCTATGAAAAATGCGCCGTAATCGACAAAAAACACAATGGAGGGCAGAATAGAATATAAGGTGACGCCGGATTTTTGTATGGCACAAAAAAAACGTGCCTGAAACAGACACGTTTTTAATTAGTGTGAGCATTGATGCTCTATAACCCACACAACTCACTCTCCGTCAGGCAATTCAACGAATTGCGGCGGATAACTTCGTGAGCGGCTTCCATATTGTTTGGACGCAAGATGACCACGCCGCTGGCATTGTCAGAGAAGCAGTACATATACTCGATGCTGATGCCTGCCTTGGTGAAAAACTCAATTGTTTCAGAGAATTTGCCGACGGTGGCGTCGGTTTTCACGGCCAAAACGTCGCTCAGGTTGGCCGAAACGCCCTGCGCTTTCAGCAGTTGGAAAGCCTTGTGCTGGTTGGTGGTTATCAGGCGCAAGATGCCGTACTCGGTGGTATCGGCAACGGTGGCCGCAATGATGCGGATGTTCTCTTTGCTCAAAAATGAGAGAATCTCGTTCAAGCGTCCGAACTTATTCTCAACAAAAACCGATATTTGACTGATTGTCATAGTTTTATAATTTTAGAGTTTTAAACCAATTTACGCAAATCCTTCACACGTACAGCCTTGCCTTCCGACTGCGGAAGCGAGCCGCGCTCAACAAGCTTCACCTTCGGCGTAACCAAAATCTCGTCCTTCAACCGATGGGTGATTTCCTTTGTCAGGCTCTGCAGTTTGCCGAAATCGTCGGTCTGCAGGTCGCCCAATTCCACTTCCACAATAATCTCGTCGTTGTTGTCGACGGGCTGGATGGTGATAAGGTAGTTCGAGCCCAACTCGGGGAACTGCATAAGAATCTTCTCAATCTGCATTGGGAAGATGTTCACGCCCTTGACAATGAACATATCGTCGCTGCGGCCCTTCATACGGTCCAGGCGGCGGTGTGTGCGGCCGCAGGGGCACGGACCTGTCAGGATGCGGGTAAGGTCGCGGGTGCGGTAGCGCAAGAGCGGCATACCTTCGCGGTCGAGCGTGGTGAGTACCATTTCGCCGACTTCACCGTCTGGCACTGGTTCAAGTGTCTCTGGGTCAACAATTTCCACAATGTACGAATCTTCCCAAATGTGCATTCCGTTTTGCTCTTTGCACTCGAAAGCCACGCCTGGGCCGCTCATTTCGGTCATACCGAAACTGTTGTAGGCCTTCACGCCGAAGCGCTCTTCAATCTTGCGGCGAGTCTCTTCGGTATGTGGTTCAGCACCAATAAGAAACGTGTGCAGGTGAGTATCTTTGCGCGGGTCGATGCCTTCTTCTTCAAACACGTCGGCAAGGCGTAGCGCGTAACTAGGTATGGCGTGGATGGCGGTGGTGCCATAGTCCATAATGCACTTAATCTGGCGTTTGCTGTTGCCTGCCGCAGCGGGAATTGACAATGCGCCCAACCACTCAATACCTGCCTGCATTCCAAGTCCGCCTGTGAACATTCCGTAGCCCGACGAGTTCTGAATCACGTCTGTGTCGCGCAAGCCCACCATATAGAAACTGCGTGCCACGCGGTTTGCCCAAGTGTCGATGTCGTGTTTTGTGTGGCAGATGACAGTTGGGTTGCCTGTGGTGCCGCTCGATGAGTGCAAGCGGATGAGTTCTTTCTTGTCAACTGCCAAAAAACCAAACGGATAGTTGTCGCGCATATCCTGTTTAACGGTGAACGGCAGTTTGCGCAGGTCGTCGAGCGTCTGAATTGTGTCGGGTGTGATGCCCAACTCGCCATAGAGTTTCGAGTAGAAAGGCGACTTAAGCGCCTGTTTCACAGTCCATTTCAATCGCTCAAGTTGCAAGGCTTCAAGTTCCTTGCGTGGCATTTTCTCAATTTCAGGTTGATAATAAAATCCGTCCATTGTGTTGTGTTATAAGTTGTTAAGTTATAAGTTTAAAGTAGAGACGTAGCGCGCTACGTCTGTACAAGTAGCGTCAATTTCTAAATCCTAAATAATCAATGATTCTGTGCAAACAACTTCATTCTCTCGTCAAGCAGTGCATAATGGTGCGGCAGAATGTTCGATGAGCAGGCGCGGATGCCGTTGCGGGTGCTGCCCGTGGTTGACAGGTCGATGCCGCTAACTCCGTAATACAGAAGTTCTTTCAGCAGTTCGGCGCCTGGCATATTCTTGTAGCCGATGGTGAAGAAGAACCCGTCGCTCACGTCAACAGTGTTGTCCTTGTCGTAAACAACATTGAACCCGTGGCGCTCCATTATCTCCTTGATTTTGCGCGCTCTATCGCCATACTCTTTGACGTCGGCCACGAATTTGTAGGTGCCGTCGCAAGCGGCTTTCAGCATTGCGGCCATTGCGCACTGCGCCGAGTGCGACACGCCCGACGAGAAGGTGTAAAGGAACACGTAACCGAAGGCGGCGCCAAAGCGCGGAATATTGTATCGGTCTTTAAGCGACTGATAATGACGCTGATAGAGTTTATCGGAAATGCAAGCCATTGCAATGCGCTGGCCTGCGTAACTGAATATCTTCGACGCGCTCATAAGCATAACATAGTTGTCGGTGTAGTGCGACACGCTGGCCACGTAAGGCGGCTGGAACGGCGTTCCAAAATCCTGACGGAAGTCCATTGTCATATATGCAAGGTCCTCAATCACAACAACGTCGTACTTTGTGGCAAGGCGGCCGATAACCTCCAACTCCTGGTCGTTCAGGCACATCCACGACGGGTTGTTCGGGCTCGAATAGAGCACGGCGCAGATGTTGCCCTGCTTGAAGTAACTCTCGATTTTGGCTTCGAGTTTGTCGCCGCGGAAATCGGCAATGTCGAACGACGCCACCTTGACGCCGATAACGCCCGCCTGCATTTTCTGCACAGGGAATCCTGGGTCGATGTAGAGCACTGTGTCCTTCTTTGGGTCGAGTTGCGAGCAGAGCATAAGCGATGCAAACGACGCCTGCATTGAGCCCACAGTCGGAATGCAGCCTTCGGGCATGATGTCGGTGTTGACAAACGCCTTGATGAAGCGCGATGCCTGCTCCTTCACTTCGGGAATGCCGTCGATAATCGGGTATTTCGATGCCACGCCGCGGCGCAGAGCCTCACATTCGGCCTCAACGCCCACTGCCGATGGCGGCAAGCCCGGCACACCCATTTCAAAATGGATGAATTCGGTGCCCGTCTGTTTTTCGGCGGCACGCACAATGGCACCCACCTGACGTATCGAAGCGGTCTTTATATCGTTGATTTCCAAATCTTTCATTATACCGTCGATGACTGACGGCTCGATGACTGTTTTCATTATTTTTGTTATTGGGGATTGGGTGTTAGGTGTTGGTAGAGACGTGCCGTGGCGCGTCTCTACTGCAGCCTATCGCCTTACAATCAATACTTTACTTATCTTTCAATCGTCGCTGTGCGGTCCGGACCAACCGAAACAATCTTCACCGGCACACCTGTCTCATTTTCAATGAATTTGATGTAGTCGGCAAAGGCTTTCGGGAACTGGCTTTCCGATGTGATTTTTGTCAAATCGGACTTCCAACCCTTGAATTCCTTGTAAACGGGCTCGATTTTCACGCTGTCGATATCGAACGGGAAATCGGTGGTTTCCTGGCCGTCAATTTTGTATGCGGTGCATATTTTAATGGTGTCGAAATCGTCGAGCACGTCACTCTTCATCATAATGAGTTTGGTGACGCCGTTAATCATAATGCTGTATTTGAGCGCCACAAGGTCGAGCCATCCGCAGCGGCGTTTGCGACCCGTTACGGCGCCGTACTCGTGTCCGAGTTGGCAGATGGTTTCGCCCACATTATCAAACAGTTCCGTTGGGAACGGACCCGCACCCACGCGTGTGCAGTAGGCTTTGAAGATGCCGTAAACCTCGCCAATCTTGTTCGGACCGATGCCCAAACCTGTGCAGGCGCCGGCACATATTGTGTTTGAAGAAGTTACGAACGGATATGAGCCGAAATCGATGTCGAGCATTGTGCCCTGCGCGCCCTCGGCCAAAACCGATTTGCCGCTGTTAAGCAACTTATTTACAACGTGTTCGCTATCCACGAAAGTGAATTTCTTCAGATACTCGATGCCGGCGAACCAATCGGGCTCTAATGCCTTCAGGTCGTACTCGAAGTTGAGCGACTTGAGAATCTGTTCGTGGCGTGCCACTGCGGCAGCGTATTTCTCTTTGAAATTCAGCAAAATATCGCCTACGCGAACGCCCGTGCGGCTAATCTTATCGGTGTAAGTCGGACCGATGCCCTTGCCCGTTGTGCCCACCTTGTTCTTGCCTTTTGCAGCCTCGTAGGCGGCGTCGAGCAAGCGGTGAGTTGGCAGAATCAGGTGTGCCTTCTTCGAGATGTAAAGGCGTTTGGTCAGGTCGTGGCCCGATTGTGCAAGTGCCTCAGCTTCAGCCTTGAACAAAGCCGGGTCGAGCACCACGCCGTTGCCGATGATATTCACCTTGTCGCCT
>JAEEPS010000129.1 GCA_016284875.1 Salinivirgaceae bacterium
TTATGCACAGAATCGGCCGGAACCCTTGTAAATCGGTAGCACACAAAACATATATCTAAAGAAAAGTTGATGTGAGAAAAGCAATGTTTTTCCCAAACAAACCTATACATTTGCGCCAATTCACAAAAAACAAGAAAATGTACACAATCTACGATTATCTGCACAACGGTCTGCTTTATTTGAACAACGCTTTCAGACCGCGTCACAAGAAGTTGAGCCAGTTGATGATATATGCAACATCCATCTGCCAGTCGAGGTGCAAGCACTGCTCCATTTGGCAGCGCGAACCCGAGAGCCTTTCGGTTGACGATATCAAGAGGATTGTGTCGAGCCGATGCGTCGGCAAGAACACTGTTGTGGGGCTCGAGGGCGGCGAGTTTGTGCTTCATCCCGAGGCCGACAAAATAATGGAGTGGCTCTCGAAGAACCACAAGAACTATACACTGTTGTCTAACTGCCTGACACCCAACAAGGTGATTGATGCGGTGCGCAACTATCATCCGAGTCATCTGTTTGTCTCGCTCGACGGAAACCGTGAGACCTATGAGCGCATGCGCGGCCGCGATGGTTACGACAAAGTTATTCAAGTGGTTGAGACACTGAAAGATGAGATTCCAATCTCACTCATGTTCTGCCTTTCGCCGTGGAACGATTTCAGCGACATGGAGTTCGTCATCAATGTGGCAAAGAAATACAACATCGATGTGCGCATCGGAATGTACAGCACCATCGATTTCTTCAATACCACGCAGGGCCTGCTCGATGCCGACGATTTTGTGAAACGCATTCCGCAGAACATTCACGACACGCAGGAAAACTACGACTATGTGGCGCTCTACGAACAATGGCGCCGAGGCAACCTCAAGTTGCGCTGCCAGAGCATCAAGAGTTCGCTGGTGATTCACAGCAACGGCAACGTGCCCATCTGCCAGAACCTCGATGTAGTACTTGGCAATATTCACAAGCAGTCGCTCGACGAGATTTTCAACGGCAAGCCAAGTTGCAGCCTCCAATGCAAATACGACAAGGAGTGCAACGCCTGCTGGATAAATTTCCACCGCAAATACGATGTCATTCTGCTGCGTAATTTTGAGCGGTTCCTGCCCAAATGGCTGATTGAGAAATTCTACGGCAAATACCAATGGACCGACGACAAACGTCAGACATACGCGGGTTATCTTAAATCGGTAAAGAAATGATTGATAGCGTTATAGAACGATATAAAAAGATTCGCACCGCCAAAATGCTCAACCGCCGCTGTGCGTGGAAATACGCGTTTGTGGGGCTCGGACAGCACAGTTTGAGCAATCTCTATCCTGTGCTCGACTATCTGCACGTTCCGCTCAAATGGATTGTGGTCAGGAGCGAGGAGAAGGCGCGAATGATTGAGGCTAAATATCAGGGAGTGAAGGCCACAAGCCGTCTCGACGATGTGCTGAACGACAGCGAGGTGCGCGGCGTTTTGGTTGCCGCTACTCCGAAGGCTAATTTCGAAATCGGACGCCGAGTGCTCGAAAGCGGCAAATATCTTTTTGTTGAGAAACCGCCTTGCCTGACAATCAGCGAGTTGGAGACTCTTGGACAATTGTCGGAGGGCAATCGGCTGGTTATCGGTCTTCAGAAACGCTATGCGCCCTGCACTGCCGAACTGAAAAAGCGTTTGGCAAAAGAGACAGTCCACAGTTACAGTATGAGTTATCGAACAGGCAGTTACGCCGAAGGCGATGCAATGACCGACCTTTTCATTCATCCGCTAGACCTTGTGACCGCGATTTTCGGTCATACCGAAGTTGTGGGCGTTGCCAAAAACGCAGGAACCATAATGGCCGTTCTGAACCACAATGGCGTAATCGGGCAGGTAGAGATGTCAACCGATTATAGTTGGACTGACGCGCACGAAAATCTTCGCGTGGTTACCAATCGCGCCGTTTACGATATGGAGCAGATGGAGCAACTCACTCGCGAGGCTAAAGGTCGCGTGGTGATGGGCGTGCCGATGGAAAAAGTTTTTGGCGGCAACGTTGTAAAAGAGCAACTTTTCGGTCGCAACAATTTCGTGCCAACATTGGTTAATAATCAAGTATATACGCAAGGCTATTTCAACGAGATTGACACCTTTGTCTCGGCCGTTGAAGGTTGGGGCGACAAAGTGATCACCCGTGCCTCCGATGTGTTGGAAACCTATCGGCTTATGGAGGCTATCAGCAAGCGCTGAAATCATTTTTAAGCCATCTTGTCATCTGCCAAATATGCCATAATCGACCTTTTTTGGCAGAAACAGTCGGTTTGCACGGCGTTTGCACTATGCCGCGCGAGCTCGTCCAGCTATGATATTCATAACCGAACACAACTCGATTGTTTTATGTTTAATTAAAATGATAGGAGGTTCAAATTATGAAAGCTGATGGAATCAAAAAGCCGAAATTGAACGTGGCGAAGCATCACAAACACGTGCCCGCTTATGCAGCAAAAGAGGCAGCCGAAACATCAGAAAGCCGGAAGATGAAATAATCGTCCGTGTGATTGAGTTTGGGGCGGGAGCGTTGGTCAGACCAGCGGCTTCCGCCTTTTTTTTGCGCAAATTGCAAAGGATTCAGCAAGCAGGTTGCTTAAAATTTGTTACCCCAATGTTATTCTGGCCTGCGTTATTTGCGCTTTGAACGAACGCTTTTCCGCCACTGCCAGGCAACCAAAGCCACCGTAAGCACAAGGGTTATAAGTTCGGCCAGCGGAACGGCAAGCCATAGACCATTGGTGCCGATTATCGGCGGAAGCGTGACAAAGCAGATCGCCACCAGAACCACGCCGCGCAGAATCATTATCAGGTTGGCAACTCTCATTCGCTCAATGCTTTGGAAGTATCCGATGCACGAAATGTTGAGCGCCAGAATCATAAAACCTGCCGAAAAAAGTTTCACACCGTGAGTGGCGTAACAGTGGGCTTGCGTGCCGCACTGCAGAAATGCGGTTACTATCGGCTCGCCGAACAAACCAAGCAGCAGCATTGCCGCAAGGCCGCACACAGCAGCCGTGCCAAGGCTCACCACAAAGGCGCGGCGCACACGGTCGGGGCGGTTGGCGCCAAAGTTGTAACTTATGATTGGCTGCGCCGACTGCGCCACCGAGTTGTTCACAATAAACACTATCGGAAACAGATAGCAGATGACGCTGAATGCCGCAACACCGTCTTCGCCCAAATATTTGAGAAACATATAGTTGCCAGCAATCATCATTGTGGATACGGCAAACTCGCCCACAAACCCCGAAAAGCCGACACGCAACATATAGCCAGTGTTGCGCAGCGTTAGTCGCAGACTTAACAGGTTGGCTTTCAGTCGATATAAATGCAGAACCTTGACGCGCCGCAGCATATACCAGCCCACAATGGCTGCACCAATCAGTCCGCCAATGTCGGTGGCGAGAGCAGCGCCCATCAGTCCCCAACGGCAGCCGAAAATGAACACATAGTCGAGTGCGGCGTTGACAAGAGCGGGGATAATATTTGCCATCATTGCAAAGCGCGGCGAGCCGTCGAGACGAATGACAAACAATCCGATGGTCTCGATAATGGTGAAAAGGCAGGTGGGAATGAACCAAAGATAGTACTGACGGCACATTGGCAAAAGGTGCTCGGTGGTGCCTAAAAGTCGCAGTATCTGATTGGACGCTAGATACATAATTGCGCTTGCGCCGATGGCGATGCACCCCGATACCAGAAAAGCCTGTGTAATGTTGATACGTGCGGCTTTGGTGTTGCTTTTTGCCAGATGGATGGCGCCAACCACCGATGCGCCAATGGCGAACATCATTCCCGTGCCCGAGAATAGCATCATCAGCGGCCCCACCAGATTGACGCACGCCAAGCCGTCGCTACCCACGCCGCGCCCGATGAAAATGCCGTCGGTGAGAATGAAGGCAATGCTGAAAACCATTCCCAAAAGGGTGGGAAAGAAGATGCTGCTGAACAACTTGGCAATGTTCTCACTCTCAAAATCGATGCTGTCGCGATTGTCCATTGTGGCGGTAATTTGTTTTTTCAGAACGCAGATGACACAGATTGAATGGATTTACCAGATTTGATTATCGATTTTTGATTGCGATTCGTAATTCGTAATTCAAAATCCTAAATCCTAAATCCACCAGTCCCTATCCCACAATCTTCCGTCCAACCTTCGTCTTCAGCAGCAGATTGAACAGGAACGGCTGCACGGTGTAGGCGATGACCACTGTCGATGTCATTCCAACAAGCGTGGCAAAGCCGATTGACGCGATGGCGGGGTGCGTGGCGAAGATGAGCGACGCAATGCCCACAATCAGCACAAAGGCCGAAAAGACGATGGCCGTCTTGTGGAACATTAGCAGGTTGCCAGCGTTGCCGCGCGCGCGGTTCAGCAGGCCGTCCATTATGAAAATGCTGTAATCGACACCGATGCCGAAGATGAACGTCGATATGACAATGTTTATCAGATTGAATTGCAGGCCGCAAATGCCCATTACGCCGAGCGTGATGTACCAACTCATAACCATTGGCAGGAAGGCGATGACGGCCAGCAGCAGCCGTCTGAACGACAGCAGCAGCACAATGAACACAAACAGCGACGAGATGCCCAGAACAAGGTTGAAATCGTCGTTCAGCAGTTTCACCATATTGCCCGTGTAGTAGAACGGGTCAACTACCACAGTATGTGGCAGTTGCGTGAGCAAATCGTTGTTGCGGGCCACGTTTTCGGCGGGCGCTTTCACTTGCGTGAACACCATATACGAGTCGCCAACCTTCTCAACAAGGCTCGAAATCAGGCCGTTAGGCAGTGCTTCGGCTTCGTAGATTGATGCGGGCTGATAGTCGGCGTCAATCATATCGAAGAATGGTTGGAACATTTCCGCCTTGATGCCACGCTTTTGTCCAGCCTGCGCAATCAGTTGTTTTACAGACTCTTTCCGCTCGTCGGTCCAGTAGCGGTTCCAACAGTCGATGCGGCGCTGCTGCTCGGCGAAGGGCAGAAGCAGGTTCGAAGCCTTGCTGTAGCCGCGGATGTCGCCCGTGGCGGCCAGCGAGTCGCAAGTGCGCGCCAGCGTGCGGTTGTAGAGCAGGGCAGAGTCAAGGTCGGGCGATGTGACGGCGTAGTAAGTTGTTGAAAATCCGTTGTTTGTCTTTTCGGCATAGAGTTGGCTCGACTGCATAACCTTCGGCTCAAAATAGCCGATGTTCTTCAGGTCGGAATCGAAAGTGACGCGCCTTGACATTACAATGCAGACGGCAAACACAGTGGCTATCAGCCCGATAAACCACCCGACGCGCTCAAACTCGAAACTGTTGAACCGCTCAAGAATGCTGAAGGCGCGGGCCGATTTGCGGTTGCGCTCGGGGCGGAAGAACTGCGGCAGGAAAATCAGGCAGAACCCTGTGGTGCCCACCATTCCGAGCGATGCGAACATTCCAAAGTCGCGCAGCAGCGGCGATTTGGTGAGCAGCAGCCCCACAAACGCGCCAATGGTTGTGAGTGTGCCCAGAAGCACGGGGCGAGTCTGCTCGCGCAGCACCCGCTCGGGGTCGCTAACATACTTATAATGAGTGATTACGTGCAGACAGTAACTCAACGCCACGCCAAGCACAATGGCCCCGATACCGAGCGCCATAAGCGACATTCGTCCCTGAATCAGATAAACGGCGCAGAGCGCGAAGGCCATACCGTAAACTATTGGTACTATGAGCATTGGCATCGTCGATTTGTTGCGCATACACAGCAGCAGCGCCACGCAGATGAGCAGCAGCGAAAGCCCCATTGTGAGCATTAGGTCGGCCTTGATTTGCCGCGAGTTGAACACGCTCTGAATGGGCGCGCCGTGGAAAAGCACGTCAACACCAGGGTGCGACTGCCGCAGAGCCGCAATTTCGGCTTCAATCTTGTTGGCCAGACGGGTGCCCGTTTTCGAGTCGAAAGCCACAAAATTCGGTGTCAGCAAGGCGATGGCCACGGTGCTGTCGGGCGATGCCAGATGGCGGTCAACCAGTGTGAAACTGCCCGCGCCGCTGTTGCTACCCTTGCCTAACGCATTGATTGCCAGATTGCGGAACCCCACAGGGTCGTACGGCACAAGGTAACTGTAGGCCAGTTCGTCGCCCGACATTATCAGCGCCAGATTCTCGTCCATTTGCCGCTCAATGTTCTCTTTGCCCAGCATTGAGTCGATGACCGTGTAGTAGGTCGAATCGATGAAAACGGGCACATTCTCAACGGCAAACGTGGCGGCGTTCATAATC
>JAEEPS010000044.1 GCA_016284875.1 Salinivirgaceae bacterium
GGCGATTATGACGCTCTCAACTACGAGCGCATCCCGCTCTGCTTCGAAGCCACCGAAAAAGGCGAGCGTTTGGGCGTTCCTGTCTATAGATTCCTGAAAGAGCCGCTGATACGCAAATACGGCGAAGCGTTTTACGACGAACTTTGCCTTGTGGCCAGCGAATGGAAAAAGCAGAAAGGCAGATAGGACAACGGACAACTGTCGGTAATTTGCATTTGCAAATCATTTATTCCATATTTGTAAGTCATTTAACACATTTTATATGAACAAGATAATTCTAATACCACTGTGTCTCGTGCTTTATAGCTGTTCTAAAAATGATGACGACACAATTGATAATCAAAGAATCCAAAACACTATATGGATTGATGCTAAAACAGGAACTGATACATTACGATTTACAGAAGACCTATTGTTAAGAGGGCCAAGAGATTATAGCGGGCAACAAATGGATTTATGCGGACACCCCTATTGGGGCATTTATTCATACTCTTTAAAAAATAATTTATTGCTTTTAGATTGGGAAGGTGCAGAGAAAATTTATTTTATCAAACCTTTTGAATATAAAATATCAATATGCGATAACACGCTTATTATCAACAACTTTATTGATTGCTACTATCCACGGGAAAAATTCCAAACAGACACTTTTTTATTGATAGCGTCCAATTGTTCTAAAGAATTTATTGAAGGATATTTGGTCTTGGATAATAAGTTGGTTGGAAAGTGGGGAGAGCTTTCACCTTGTGGAAGTTGTAAAAACTATTACATTTTTTCCCATAATAGCATAACCTTTGCTAATCAGCATTATGAGACCGACTATTTTAATAAAGAAGCATCTTATGCGTTTATAAATGATGATAGTATTCAAGTTACCAGAAACTACGAAATAGAACTATCCCGAAAAATAACAAAGCATAAAGTTGTTTTTTTATCAAGTGACACCATCAGAATAGAACAGTTTAGGGCTGTCGACTACGGAATTACAGGATTTGAAGATGTCACGCTTACAAAAATGGAATGAAATCCCATTTTACAACTAATCAATCAATCCTTCATCCCGATAGCTATTGGGACTTCAATCCTTCAGTCCTTCAATCCTTCAATCACACCGTCAGCCTTACCTGCGCGTGGGCTTCGACAACATTAATCACGTAGTCGCCCAACTTCTCGCAGTCGCAGATGATGTCCATATAGTGAACGCCCATCTGGTAATCGTACTTCTTGTCGTTGATGTCGAATATGTTGTTCTCTTTCAGGCGCGAACGGAAGGTGTTAATCTCGTTCTCGATGTTGAGCGACTGAACGGCGAGCACTGTGCCTTCGGTATCTTCAATCAACTTAATCATTTGAGTCAGAGCGCTTTCCACCAACTCAAACATATGCTCGATGTGAGCGTACTGTTCGGGCGTGAAATCTTCCTTCGAATCGAACTTATGCTTGATGACGCGGCTCATATTGTAGTTGCTGTCGCAGATGCTCTCAATTTCCGAAATCTCGCGCAGCATCGACCTGACAGTCGATTTGCCTTCGGGGCTCAATCGGCCTTCAGCCACGTTGTTCAGGTAGTTGGCAATCTCGATTTCCATATTGTCGCTGATGCCTTCGTACTTCTCAATCCGCGAGTAGAGTTTCGAGAATTCGTTCACATCGTCGAGGTGCAGCAGAGTTTTCACAAAACCGAACATTTTCAGCGACCGTTCGGCAAACAGATTGATTTCCTTGCGCGCTTCCAGAATCGAGAGTTCCGAAGTCGACATCATACCGCCGCTGATGAAGCGCAGACGGATGTCATCGTCTTCTTCCTTGTTCTTGATGACGCGGCCGATAAACCTTTCAAGCGGCTTAATGAACCAAATGAGCAGCATCACATTGCAAAGGTTGAAAGCCGTGTGGAAGCCTGTCAGAGCGTAGGTTACGCGAACTGACGCTTGCGCGATTTCGTCGGGTGTCTGCGGCACAAAATCGGGGTCGAAGCCCACAACGTGGCAGACCATATTCACAAACGGATGGAAGATTATCAGAATCCAGCAAACACCGAAAAGGTTGAAAATCAAGTGTGCAAGGGCAGCCCTTCGCGCTTGTGTGCTTGCGTTCAGAGCGGCAATGTTTGACGTTACGGTTGTGCCGATGTTCTCACCCATTACAAGCGCAATGCCTTGATAGATAGGCAGAACGCCGCTTGAGCAAAGTATAAGGGTGATGGCCATAATTGCCGCCGACGACTGTACGCACATTGTCAGGAATCCGCCCAGAAGCAGGAACAGCAGTGTGGTCCAGAAGCCCCAGTGTCCGCACGAAGCGAAGAAATTGATAACCGTTTGGTTATGCGACAGGTCCATTTCAACTGCGTTGGCGCGCAAAGTGGTGAGTCCCAAGAACATAAAGGCAAATCCGAAGACAAACTCACCAAACGATTTTGTGCCGTTGCTCTTCATAAACGACAGCACAATGCCCAAAGCGAAGAGCGGGTAAACCACGCTCGTCATATCGAATTGGAAACCGAAAATGGCCATCAGCCAGCCCGTGACGGTGGTTCCGATGTTGGCACCCATAATAACAGCAATGGCTTGCGTCAGAGTGAGCAAGCCAGCGTTTACAAAACTTACGGTGAGCACGGTAGTCGCTGTTGACGACTGCACGGCGGCCGTGATGAATGTACCTGTGAGCAGGGCCGTGAAGCGGTTTTTGGTCATTGTGCCGAGCACGTTGCGCAGGTGGCCGCCTGTGAGTTTCTGCAAGCCTTCGCTCATCGTCTTCATACCGAACATCAGCAAGGCAAGGCAGCCGAGAAGTTTGAAAATGGTAAGAATCATCGTTTTTAAATCATTGATTGACTGTCAACTAAACTCGCGATAGCGTGTCGATTGAAGTCATTAGTTACCGTTGGCAAATATAAGCACACAAATTTTTCTGCCGAAATAAATGATGATACAATTAGGGGATTTACCTAAAAATAGTGTTGCGAGTAAAGTGTAAGGTGTAGAGAGTAAGGAGTAAGGAGTAAGGTGGAATGTGTAAAGAGTAAGGTTTTTGACTCGGCTCGTAATTCGTAATTACTTATGGCAGCATTCCTATCGCCTTGAACATTGCCCGATAGGCATACGCTTTCTTTTCGAGTGCCAGCGGGTAAGCCCTTGACGATGAGGGCATTCGGTAGAACCGATAGCCGCGTCCGCCAATTGAAAGTGGACTGAAAGTGCCAACCTGCGGTTTTGTGCATCCGTAGCGGTTGACAATGGCATCGGTAGCCTTCTCGCCCGTGGTTACAATAGTTTGGTTGTCAGGTATTTGGCTTAATAATACCGATAAATCTGTCGGCTCAACAATTTCAAGAAACTTGTCCGATGCGTTGTCTTTCAGTCGCTGCACTGCCGATGCCGTGTCGAAAATGGCAATTCCCTTTTCGGTGCAGAACCGCACAACGGCTTCATAATCAAAACGTCGCTCGTTGGCAATCACAAATCGGTTTTTGTCGGCAAAAAAGACAAGGCCCAATATGCGCCACATATCGTTTTGAAAATTGGGATAGAAAAAATCCATCGACCAACGCGCCCGCGGCGGCGGAAAACTGCCCAACATCAGCACTTTAGCCGATGGCGGCAGAAAAGGTTTCAACGGATGAAGTTCGACTTCGGCCATAATTTTTTTGCCGAAAGTAATTCTTTTTGCAATGCGACAATTATAAAAAAGGCTATCCCTTTTGAGATAGCCTTTTGTTATTGTAACTATGTTTCTACCAGAGTTTCTCGGGATAAAGCCCTTGTTTTACAAGTTCAGCAATCTTGGCCACGGTTGCGGGGCGGTCTTCCTTGTAGGTTACGCCAAACCAAGTTGCATTGGCAGGCAATACTTTGGTTTTCACCTTGCCTTCTTTCATGAGGTCGTCAACAACAAACGGAATGTAGAATTCCGATTTGGGGTTTTCGGCGTTGGCCTTCAAGAATGTTATAAACTTCTCCTCCAGGTGTTTGAATAGGTTGGGAGCGAAGCCCCAGAAGTTCATCGACACGGGAACGTTCTCGTCGAGTTCAACTTCCTTATCGTTCTCAGTATAAATGATTTTACCGTTTTTGCGCTCGATGCTGGTGCGCTCTTTAATGTCGGTCAGGTAACCGTTGTTGTCAACAATGCATATTCCGCGTGCTACGGTGCCGAAGTCGGAGAGGGTTTTGCTCAACTGGTAGCCGTTCATGGCATATTCGGTGTCCGATACGCCGTTGGTCAAATATTTAGCCATAACCTCGAAAGCGCCTGCGCCGTAGAAGTCATCGGCATTGATAACTGCAAAAGGCTCTTTTATAACATCTTTCGCCATCAGAATGGCATGGCCGGTGCCCCAAGGTTTGGTGCGGTCGGCTGGCACGCTGAATCCGGCGGGAATGTTCTCTAAATCCTGATAGACAAGTTCAACAGCAACTTTGCCTTCAAGTTTCTTGATAAACATATCGCGGAACTCATTTTCGAAACTGCGGCGGATAACAAACACAACCTTGCCAAATCCGGCGCGTACGGCGTCGAATACAGAGTAGTCCATAATTGTTTCTCCTGAAGTTCCCAGATGGTCCAATTGTTTCAGACCACCATAGCGGCTGCCCATTCCAGCGGCCAGTATCAAAAGTGTTGGTTTCATATCTTTTTGTTTTAAATCGATGGCAAAGTAACTACAAATGCACGATTTGCGGAAATAAAAAAGCCTCACAATTTTCATTGCAAGGCTTTGTGGGCGCTGAGGGATTCGAACCCCCGACCCTCTGCTTGTAAGGCAGACGCTCTGAACCAACTGAGCTAAGCGCCCGATTTCTTTAGAACTTGTTGCTTTGTCTCTCAAAAGCGTTGCAAATGTACGTCAATTTTTGATTTGAGCAAGTGTGATGGCGAAAAAAAACAAAAAAAATAGCGAAGACTGATTTGTGCGTGATAATCAAAATGTTAAAATGCAATAACGTGGGCTGTTCAATTGTAAATGTTGAGTTTTGGCATTGTTGGACAAACGGAAAGTGACAATAATTACGCGGGTTCAAGGCTGCGAGTATGATGAAATTGCCAATTTGGTCGGATTGTCTTATTATCAAATCCTCTGTTTCGTCATATATTTTAATGACGTAAATCAGTAAAAATACAACTTGCTATTATCGTTAAAAAAATATATGTTTATTGCATGATTGTCAGACGTTTGGGGGGGAGTTTTATACGATCGGCAATCAAAGTTGGGGTACACAAGTGGGGCGTTTAATCAATTGGCGATGATTTTTTATTTTAACATACACTAAACCACACAATTATGCCTAATACAGTTAAAGTTTACGGAAAGGCTCAAAGCCGAACCGCGTTGGGCATCGCCAATGCCTATCTTGTTATCAATCCTGATGTTACACTTGAGGAACTGAACAAAGCGTTCCCTGGAGATTTGAATTCGGCCAACCGTTGCGACACCATCTTTGTTGATGTGAATGATGCAGGCAAGTTTGTGACAACCGAGGGCAAATCAACTTACGAAATGTTCTTCTTTGAGAAAGAAGACGAGTTGTTGACTTTGAAAAACGGCCAAAAAGTGGCCATGCAGCAGTTGTGGCAGAAAGAAGATTTCGACAAACTTGTTGAGTGGGTTAAGCAATATAATATAGAGGTGGTGGAGTGCAAGCCGATTGAGGGCTTCCAAAAGGGAGGTTTCACACTTGAATACGATCCTGATCCAAAGGTTGTTGCGGCTCCGGTGGCTGCGGAAGGTGGTGCTGAAACTCAACAAGATGCAAAAACAAAGGAAGAGCCCAAGGCAGAGCCGAAAAAAGAAGAGCAGAAAACCGAGGAAAAGAAGAAACGACTCTGGTGGCTATTACTATTGATTCTGCTGCTAATTATTATATTGATAATCTTGCTGATGCGCGGCTGTGGCTGCACACGTCAGCAACAACAGCCAGTTGCGGCAGAACCAGCACAAGTGGTTGAGCCGGTTGCGGCAGACACTGTGACGGCTGCCGACACGGTTGAGGCTATACAAAAAGACTTCAACGCGGCGCAGTTTGAGGCTGCTAAAGCCACTTTGACAGAGTCTTCAAAACTGGTTCTCAAAGATTTGGCAGCCATGCTCGAGAAACATCCGAGTGTGAAGTTGCGAATTGTCGGTCATGCCTCATCAGATGGCACAGCGGCTTTCAATCAGAAGTTGTCGGAGGATAGGGCAAAAGTTGCCGCCGACTATCTGATTTCGCTCGGTATTGCCGCCGACCGCATTCAAACGGAGGGCAAAGGCTCGTCGGAACCAATCGACAAAGAGAACCGCGAACGGAACCGACGCACCGAGTTTATTGTGGTGGAATAATCTTCATTGTTTTAATAATCCCTGTCGGCAATCAGTCGGCAGGGATTTTTTGTTTTTATACGCAAAAAATGAAGTCGGCAAATGGAGTGTTTTTCCCGAATATGCCTAATTTTGTGGAATCGTATTTGGGGAATATACCCACTTATTTCTAATCGGAAATTATTGATTATGAATGCAAAAATCGGATTCGATAACGACAAGTACATCAGTATGCAATCGTCGCATATTGAGGAACGGATAGCCAAATTCGGCAACAAACTTTATCTGGAAATCGGCGGAAAACTGTTCGACGACTACCACGCATCGCGCGTGCTGCCGGGGTTCCATCCTGACTCGAAGATGCAGATGTTGCTGAAACTTAAGGACAAAATCGAGATTGTGGTGGCTATCAACGCTGAAGATATCGAATCGAATAAAATTCGCGCCGACTATGGCATCACCTACGATGAGGACGTGCTTCGCCTGATTGACGAGTTCCAGAGTGTGGGCTTGTTTGTCGGCAGCGTCTGCCTGACCAAATTCCACAACCAACCGACGGCTGTTAGGTTTGAGCGGAGGCTGAAGGAGTTGGGCATTGCTTCGTATCGCCACTACAAAATCGCCGGATATCCGAATAACGTTGAGTTCATTGTCTCGGACGAAGGCTACGGCAAAAATCAATATATTGAGACAACTCGACCGTTGATTGTTGTTACTGCACCGGGCCCGGGTAGCGGCAAACTGGCCGTTTGTCTGTCGCAACTCTACCATGAGCACAAGCGCGGAATCAATGCCGGATATGCCAAGTTTGAGACTTTCCCAATCTGGAATATTCCTTTGAAACATCCTATCAATCTGGCATATGAGGCGGCAACCGCCGATTTGAACGATGTCAACATCATCGACTCGTTCCATCTTGACGCTTATGGGGTTTCGGCTGTGAACTACAACCGCGATGTTGAGGCTTTTTCGGTGCTAAATGCCACGTTTGAAATGATTTACGGCAAAAGTCCATACAAGAGTCCGACAGATATGGGCGTGAATATGGCAGGCAACTGCATCATTGATGATGAGGTTTGCCGTGAGGCTTCGAAACAAGAGATTATCCGCCGTTACTACAAATGCCTGTGCGACAAAAAACGCTACGGCGAGAGCAAGGACAGCCTTGAGAAACTTGAAATGCTGATGCAGCAGGCACATATTAAAGTAACTGATTACAAGGTGGTTGAGGCGGCTATGCGCAAATCGGAGATGACCGAAGGCCGTCCGGCTGCGGCCATTGAACTGCCCGATGGCACCATTGTAACCGGCAAGACAACCGACTTGCTCGGCCCCTTGTCGGCCGCTCTGCTCAACGCATTGAAGGAACTGGGCCACATCGACCAGTCGTTCAATCTTGTGTCGCGCCTTGCCATCGAGCCTATCCAGACGCTAAAAACCGAATATCTGGGCAGTAGCAACCCACGTTTGCATACTGATGAGATTCTGATTGCCCTGTCATCGTCAGCGGCGCATAACGAGTTGGCGGAGAGGGCGATGCAGCAATTGCCGAAACTTAAAGGTTCAACGGCACACACTACGGTTCTGGTTAGTTCAATCGATGAGTCGATGTTCAAGAAACTGGGCATCAACCTGACTTGCGAGCCGCGCTACGAGCAGACTCGTGTTTATCATAAACATTGATTTTCTGCGTGTTAGGTGTTGAATGATAGATGATTGATGGTTTAATATCATCTAATCCTTTATTCTGAATTCTGCATTCAAATTCAGGATTTAGAACTCTATCTCTTTCAATAACTTAATGTAGCCTTCAATTCCGTTTTCAATCTCGTTCATGGCTATGAACTCGTTGGCGGTGTGCGAGCGGGCAGAGTCGCCGGGTCCCATCTTCACAGTGGGGAAGGCACCGCTAATCACAGCCTGGTCCGATGTTGTGGGCGAGAAGAACGTCTCGATGCCCAATTTCCGTGCCGCAACCACAATGGGGTGCTGCTCGTCGATGGCCGATGCGTTTTTGTTAAGCGAGCGCGGCGTTGCCGTTGAACTGATGTGCTCACGAATGATGTCCAAAGTGCGTTGGTTGCTGTATTTCTCGGTTGTGCGCACATCAACCACAAACTTGCACGAGGCGGGAATAACGTTGTGCTGCGTGCCGGCTTGAATCTGCGTTACGGTCATCTTCACATTGCCCAAAAGCGGACTTTTTTCGGGGAACTGATAGGTGTGAAGCCACTCAATATCCTTCATTGCAATGCTGATGGCGTTGATGCCGTCGGCGCGTGCGGCATGTCCGGTTTTGCCTTCGGCCTCGCAGTCGAGCACCAGCAGACCTTTTTCTGCAATGGCCATCTTCATTCCCGTTGGTTCGCCCACAATGCCTGCTGTTACTATTGTTTTTAACTGTGGCAGAATAAGATACATTCCGTTTGGCCCGGATATTTCTTCTTCGGCTGAAGCAACAAAAAGGCGGTTGTATGTCAGACCAGAGTTGTCCGTGGCGATGAATGCTGCTAGCAGACTCACAAGGCTTGCCCCGGCATCATTGCTGCCCAAACCATAGATTTTCCCATCGGCCGAAGTAGGGCGGAAGGGGTCGGTGAGCCAGCCCTGCGCGGGTTTCACGGTGTCGAGGTGCGAGTTGAGCATCAGTGTGGGGCGTCCTTCGACAAAATCGCTGCAGCGGGCAATAATGTTGTTGCCTATCTGCTCGGGTTGGTAGCCATTGTCTTTCAGATATTTAAAAACAATGTCTGATACTTTTTTCTCGTCACCACTGAACGAAGGGGCGGCTATCATTTGCCTTAAAAGGCTAATGGCGTTTTCTGCAGGTGTTTTGCTCATAGTCTGAATGCTTGATAATGCAAAGTTAATCAGCGTTTGATTTATTTCAAATATCTGTTAGATCTATTGCCCGACAAGAATGGTTTTGTTGAAATGTTGTTGAAAACATAATGACAACTTGTTGATATCTATTTTGGTCAAAAAAAAGTGATAGTTAATCACTTACCAATAATAGTTGGTGTGTGTATTATTAAATTTGTAGGTTGGATTAAAAGTATATGGATATGAAACAGAATTTGACTTTTAAATCGGTATTGGTCTTGGTATCAATGTTTTGTGCGATGAGCGAGTGTTTTGCGACAGAATACACATCAATCAAAACTGGTAATTTTACAGACTCGGACACATGGAGTGGTAGCCCGACGTTGGCACAAATGCAAGACAAGAGCAACTCTTTTAAAGTTGTCAATGGCTATACTGTTACAGTTGATGACTCGATCAATGTGCTGAATTTGACAGTTGAAAACGGTATATTACTGTTCGGTAAAACAGCAGAGAAAGACCTTCCGATAATAGTGAATGGTTCGTTTACAGTTTTGGCAAACGGTCAGGCAATAGTTTCCGATGTGGTTGGTACTCATACACTGCATGTGAAGGCTGGCTTTACCAGTAGTGGTGTGATCAATTTCCGTAAAGGCACAGGAAAAGCGGTGAATGTTGTTTTTGAAGGTAGTCAGAATGTTTCGGTGGATGAGGGCAAGTTGGATGATGGCCTTACAGATAAAACAATCTTCAGCAACTTTACGGTGGCTGCGGGCACGGTGGTTGCAAACTCGAACTTGTCGATAAAGGGTTCGTTGTCAATCAATAGCGGTGCCACGTTCAATGCGACCAACAAGACAATCCAACTGACAGGTAATTATACAAATGCAGGAACTTTAACATACACAGGAAGCACGTTTGTGTTTAACAGCAGGGCGGTTCAATCGATATCGGGAACTGCTAATTTCAATAACATATCTGTATCTGGAGGTGGATTCTTGGTGATTTCAAGTAATATCAACGTTTATGGAAATTTTGAAATCTCAGAGAATTCAACAGTCAGTAGTTCTGCCAATTTGTACTTCTGTGGCAATTTTTCTGTAGCCGCAGGTAGTAAGTACGACACTAATACAGGTGTGACTGATTTTTGTGGAGATGACGGCTCTGGTAAAGGAGGTTTGCTAAATCAGACAATCACGATTGATGGAGAGGCGATTTTCAACATTTTGAGGTTTTATAGTAACGAAAAAGGCGGTGTAAAAACATACAAAGGAAATATCAATGCCACATCATATGTAAGAGTTTATAAAAACACGCGTCTTGTTGACGTAGTGGGTAACTATAATCACACCTTTGTTGGAGCGATTGTCACAGGTGATATGAATTTGCAAAATCCGATGACGATAAAAGGCGGAACCTTAAGATATCACGAAGATAAAACCATTTTCGGTGAATTCTCATTAGGTACTGGTGATATAACAATTCAAACAAATGACGTTTCCGTTAAAGCCGGTGATACCTTTATTGTCAAAGGTGATATTACAGTTGAAACAGGTTCTTTGGTGATTGCCGGAACCGAAGAAAAGCAGGCGGAAGTGTATGGCAACGAAGATAACACAAGCACATTGACAGTGTACGATGGAGCAAGGCTTTACATTCGTGGTGGTGCAGATGCTTTTGCGAACGACAACTTTCCGAAGCGTTTTGCGAGCGTAACATTGGGTGAGTCGAGTACAACATATTACGATTCGAAATTTAACCAGAAAGTGCATGGCGCTACTTATGGACATTTGGCTCTTGATTATTATGACAAAACCTTTACGGGTAATTCATTCATTGCCGGTCACTTATATATGCGTCCGATGACAAATGGAGAATCAACGGTCTATTTTGGTGATTATTCGCATACATTGTGCTATAATTTCTATGACGAGCCAGACCGTAAGGGAACAACATCAATAAAATCTAGTGGTATAATTACTTTGAAAAGCACAGGTAGTCATGGCCAAACTATATTCAAACGAACTAATGGTAAATATGAATTCAAAGACCTTATCATTGCCAATGACGACCCGAGCAATGCACAAACCAAAACCATTGGAGGTGAAATCTTCGTAGATGGCGAACTGACACTAACCAATAGTAGTTCGAACGAACTGCTTCTTCTGTCACTTGATTTGGATGCAAATTACATACACGGCAGTGGCGGTGAGCGAAATAACCTTGTGATGGGTAGCAACACATGTATCAAAATAAGTGGAGCCGATAACTTTGAAGAACTGACAACTTCATTCCGCAATGTTACTCTCGACGCAAACAGCATTGTGCAGTTTGACGCAAATGATGTTGCCCAAGAGATTCCCGCTGTGGATTATGGAAACATCATCATTTACGGAAACACTGCCAAAAACGTTAATAATTCAATAACCATAGGAGGCTGGATTAGTCGAAGCGGTGGTACGCCAAAACTGACAATCACTGATGAGAATGTTACAGTGCACATTTTAGGTGATTGGAAATTGGATGCTGCATATCTAAATATAATCAAGGATGCGACAATTAGTTTTGAAGGCGCACAACAGGAAATAGTTGCTACAACTTTGCCAAACGTGATAATCCGAGGTTCTGACACAAAAATATTGAAGGGAAACTTGACAGTGGAAGGCGATCTGACGGTGTATAGTGGTTGTAGGTTTAACGCCGATTCCCGCACAATCAACCTTTATGGAAATTTCGACAACTCGTTCGGTGGAGGTGGACAGTACAGCCAGATTGGCGGTAGGCTCAATCTGCGTGGCGATGGTTACGACCAAACGGTTGTGTGCGGAAACATTGAGAACACAAAACTCTACCATGTCTATATTGAGAAGACAAAGAACGACAAAGTGACATTCTTGTCGGATATTTTAGTGAGCGGCAATCTGGTGACTTCCGAAAATCGCGGTAGTATTGATATTGAAGGCCACACGCTGACTCTTGGCGGCGACTTGACTTTAAGCCGCTATTGTTCGTTAATCTACACCGATGGTGCAATGCTTCACTTCAATGGTAGCAATCTTGAGCAACAGATTAGCAACAAAAACACAGATAATATTTATCCGACCATGAAATTCTCGGGTAACGCAGTTAAGCGTTATACTGACAATGCATTCGACATTGATGGAGACGTGATTATCAACAATGGCGCCATTGTTACGGCTGGCGTGAAACTGAAAGTTTCGGGCAACTGGGAGAATTCTGGAACGTTTAATAGTTCGTCGGAAGTGGAGTTCGACGGAGCAGAGCAGTTGATCAGTGGTTCAGCCTTCAACAATGTAACATTTGGCGGTACCAATACAAAGAAGCTCAACGGCATCATCAATCTGACGGGTTGGCTGAAAATCGATTCGCTGGCCACATTGGATGTCAGCCCGGATGATGGCAACACCTATTACAACATAACTGTTTCGGGGCATTGGTACAACAATATTGTCGGTCCGAGTGGGGCAACGGGTAAGTTCGTGCCGCGTGAAGGTACTGTTACATTCATGGGAAACAGCAGTGATATATATAGTGGTGATTCGCTTGATATGAATGGTGTGGGACGTGTTGGAAAATCATTCCACAATGTGGTTATAAACACATCGGATCCAACCAATTACATACGTTTATACCCAATACACGGAAGTGATGCTACTAAGATGACCTACGAAAACGACCTTTATGTTGAGAATGATTTCACTATCAACACAGGTATCTTCTATTTTTATTGGAATAGGATGTTTGTAGGCGGCAATGTGCGGAATTTGGGTGGTAACTTGTCGATGAACGGTCATTATGATGCAAGGAACATACTCTTCCTCGGCGGTGCGGCAGGAAACACATTCGAATTCAATCCGGGCGAGACAAATACAATCCGTCAAGTTATAATTAATAATGGAGCAAAATATTTACTGACAAATAGTTATCTGCAATATACAAGTACGGAATCGGCACCTCGTGATAGTATAATTAATATTAAGAAGGGTATATTGTGGATGAAGGCTTGTGACATCACGTTTTACGAAGCAGGCGGTGTAAAAATCGGCAAAGAAGGTACTTTGCATATGGATTCGGCTGCTGTTTTGGAAATTCCCAATGGCCGAAAAATTTTGAATAATGGTAAACTTGAATTGATTGGTGATGTAAATGCACCAGCAAAAATCCAACCGACATCTGCAGATGCAACATATTCTTTGATACAAGAAGGCCCTGATGCATCTTTCGAAGCCGATCAATTTTGCATTGAAGGAACTCGTGGCAATGGTTTGGATATTAAGGGCGGAAAAATCAAAGGCATAAATAACGGAACATTCTCGAACTCGACAGGAACGGCATTATTAAAACTTGAAGGCATAAATTTAGGTTCAGGACTTACTGCCGACAATATCACATTTAACGCGAAGGGTAGTACACCAACTTATAATGTATGGCGCACAAGTGGTGATGGATCCATAACATTCACAAACTATGGTGGCACGATGGCAGGAGAGGCCAAAGAGTATGATTCTGGCGACCGCATAAAGTGGAAGATGCCAGACGGATGTGTTTGGACTGGCAAGGGAACAAATAATAAATGGCATAACCCAGATAACTGGGCGAACAAAACGGTGCCAAACAAAGATTCGGTTGTAATCTTAAATCATTCATGGCCTGGATTACCTGATAACTACACAATTTTGGTAGACGAACGTGCCGAAGTTAAGAACTTGACTATTGATACAGGTGTAACTCTTGATCTTAATGGCGAAGAAGGAGGAAAGGATGGACTTGAAGTCTTTGGAAAATTATCAATGATGACGGGGTCAACACTTGTGCAAAACAATAAAAGAGACTCGCTGATATTGCACGGCTCGTGGACTTGCAGCGGAACATACAACCACAATCATATTCCTGCTGTATTCGATATGTATGCAGGTTCGTATCAATTTATCTTACATGATGGTACTGATATGGGTGCGTTGGTTGTAAGGAGTAGCAAAGACGGAGCACTTTCGCTTGTCGGCAAAATAAACGTTGTTGATAGTGTGCGTTACGAGTCTGGAACTCTCTATGGAGGTACAGGTGCGAAAGTTTTCCTATATGGAGACTGGATTCCTGCTGGTGGTGTTTTTGAAACCGGCGAATCAATTGTCAATTTCTGTAGTACATCTAAAGAACAGGTTGTTCGTGGCGGACGTTTCTGGGAGATTCAGTTTAATGGCGCTGGTGCAAAAAAGATAGACAAAGACATCACAGTTAATCGTACAGTTAACATACAATCTGGTTCGGGAACCATAACTGCCGCATATAGAAATATTTATATGTCAGGGCGAACAACTTATTGGTACAATTATGAAGGCCCAGAAGTGTTCGTGCAGTCAGGTGATGGTGCAGTTATTTTCAATGGAGGCTCTGCAGCTATTGGCAAAGTTACCAACGGCGTACCAGAAACTAAACCGACAGAATTCAACAACCTGATAATGCAGGGTACGAGTACGAAATACATACGTGACAAAACTTTTGTTGACGGTTCATTTGAGATGATTCCGGGTGTTGATGTTCAAATTGACAGGCAGGGGTCACTTTGGGGTAAAAATGAAGAAATCGCAACTAACTCGAGCAGTGTGTTTACACAGTATGGAGGTGCATTGCTCATTTACGGAAGGGACAATTTCCCGAAGGCTTTTGATTTATATGATTTGAACGGAGGTTCAGTTTACTATCGTGATTCGGCCGAATATCAAATTGTTAGTTCACAAAGTTATAACACGCTGTATTTGTATAACTACTACTTTACAACTTATGGAACTCTGAAATATACAAGAAAAATACTTGATGGTGATATAACAGTAAAGGGAACATTGAACATTTATGACTCAGTAACAACTGTTGAAGTTCAAGGAAATACAATCACACTCTCTGGCAATCTTGCGTTAGCCGAAAAGGGAAAACAGATTGTTTGGGGAGATGGTGGAACTGTTAAACATGTTGGCGGTAGTTGGGAAGTGGATGCCGACATTACAGTTTTAAATAATGTATATAAGAAAGGCACTGGTTATCTCTATCAGAATTCCGATTTGACTGTCAATGGCGACATTGAGTTTGATCCGGAGACGCGGCACTATATGCGTGGATTCAAGATGACCGGCAATGGCGGAAACTATAAAATGGGAATCAACTGCCAGTTGCATACAGCGGTGGTTAAAGGTGAGGACAACTCCAAGGCTATCCCAACAAACTTTGACAATTTTGAACTCGACCCAACAAGCACAACATATCTTGAGGCTGCAGCCGACCAGATTCTGCATTGCGGGGTTATCTATGGAAATCTATATCTGAACAATACTGCATCGCGGACAGTTGAGATGAATGGCGACTTGAGAGTCATGGGTAATTTCTACAACAATCAAGACGGTACGGTGCTTGACGATAAAGGCATGTACAATCTTTATCTGAGTGGTGCTACTAACGATTTGCGTAACTATCGCCCGACAACAACAACCGTTTACCTCAATGGTGACATTGATCAGAAAGTTTTGGCTGGTGGCGGATTTACAGAGTTGAACCTTAATAACTTGGTATTGTCAGGCGAAGGCGTCAAAGAGATTGACGAGACACTCATTAAGATTGCCGGCGATGTTACAATTGGTACAAACACGTCGTTTAGCAGCAACGATGCAATTGAGTTCAGCGGAGATAACATCACCAACCACGGTACATTCCGCCACTATGGCAGCACGTTCACTTTTAAGGGCGACAACACGCACACCATAAGTATGGGCGGCGATAATATCTTCAATAGTTTCTCGCTTGCTGATGATGTGACGGTGAACATTGTTGACACAGGCATTGTAGTGAACACAGGTGCGTTCAGCTTGGGCAAACGTGCCGAACTCAACATGGGTAGATTCACTCACAAAATTGCTTCGTCGCAGATTGATTTGGGTGCAGACTGCAATTGGATTACCGAAAACGCAAATCTGATTTTTAACCGTAGTGGCGGACAGACAATACCCGCACTTACATGTAAAAACATTCAGTTCTCGACTTCGAGCACCAAAACATTGGCTGGCAAACTGACGGCAGACACTCTCACCATCGACGAAGGTGTCACTTTCTCTGTCGGCAGTGATGCCAAAAAGTCTAACCGAGTGATTGTTTATGGCGACTGGATTTGCAACGGCTCGTTCACAAGCCATAACGACACGGTGTTCTTTGAGTCGAAGGAGGCTTGCAAAACCCGAAAAATTAAAACTAACGAGCAGTGGTTCAGTGATGTGGTGTTCCATAAGACTACCAAAATGGTTGCAACTGATACATCAAAATTCCTGTTGCAAGACAAGATGCAGTTGAAAAACAACATGGTGATTGACACCGGAGCAGTTCTCTGTCTGAATCATAACACATTGGTAATCGGTAACGATGACACTAATCTGACCGACCCGCCGTATTATCCAGATGGTGAGGGAATAACAGTCAATAAAGGTGGTGAACTTCATATTGATGCTGGAGCGTCACTTCAGTTCGACCATTTGGATGGCTATCCTTATCTGACAGTCAACGGAAGATTGACGATGGTTGGCTCTCCAAGTGCAAATGCGGTAATTACAAGAAGTTCAAGCAAACATGACACGCATGGAACCCAGATAACTATTAACAAGGGGGCGAAACTGGCAGCACGATTCTATCAAGTTCAGTATCTGGCACCATCTGGATTCGTTATCAATAATGGTGCGATTATTGACGACAATAACAACTTGTCGGATGGTATCTGGTCGAACATGTACACAACTTATGGCTACAAAAATCCGTTCCAGGCAGATGACAATGTTAAGATTGACTCATTGGTTTATCTGACTATCAATGTCGATAAAATGAAAAATCCGATTGAGAACATTGCGTTCAATCACGGCGGTACGCCGACAGTCGGTCACCATTTCAATATTTCGCGTAATTTCAGTTTGCCAAACCATATCATAATTAAAGGTACCATAAATGGTGCGCTTGGTTGGCCGGAGTACAAGTTGCACACCGACCTACCGGATGGCGAGAGTCTTGAGGGGCATGAATTGGTTTGTAACATCGAATGGCCGGCTATTGACCAGATTGAATGGACGGGTAAAGTCAGTCAGGATTGGTTCGACAGGCGTAACTGGCGACCGATGCAGGTTCCTGACAAGGACCATTCGGTCAGAATCCCGATGACATCGAACGCACCTATTATATATAAGCAAGGTACAACGGGCGCTCAGTGCAAGAACCTTACAATCACAAAAGGCTCTCTTACAATCGAAAATATCACCAAGACATTGGATTTGCCGTCGTTGTTTGTCAATGGCACGGTTGAGGTTCAGGATGGCGGTGTGTTCGCTATTGAAGATGTCGCTGATGTTAAAGTTATGGGTGACTGGAATATTGCTCAAAAGGGATACTTCGTGCCGCAGAACGGAACAGTGATATTTGCAGCAAAAGGAGGTAGTGTTTCGATTGTGCCGCGCAGATCTGATTTCAACAATGTCCAGTTTGAGGGCGATGCTACCTATATGTTTACGGGAACCACTATCAACTTCAATGGCGATTTCATTGTAAATAAAGGTCTTGTATGGCCATCGTCAGCAGACTATACCTACAACATTGGCGGTAATTTCAGTATCGCCTCCGAAGGTGGTTATAATAACGATATTGTTGGTTATGTGAAGTTTGTGGGAGGCAATCAGACAATTGAGAATGGTAAGTTCAATCGTGTAACCTTCTCTAACACAGGAACAAAACTGATCAGCGGAACATTTGACGCAAAATACAACAACAGCAGCCGTACCGCGCGCACCGTTATTGTTGAAGGTTCGGCAGTGATGAAGGCTGCGGCAGGATGCTCACTTACAATTAAAGGTAATGTGTTGATTAACAGCGGTGCAGGATTCAACGATGGTGGCGAGACACATACCTTCACAGGTTATTATTGGGAAAGTGCCGGCAATTACGAGGGTACTGGCAAGATTGTGTTCAACGCCAACCATGCCCAGTATATCTGGGGCGGCAAGTTCCACGATGTTGATATGACACTGAACACAAAATATATCAGTGGCGATGTTACAATGACAGGTAACCTGAATATGGAATCGTGCACACTGGATATGCTTGTAAATCATATCACAAGTAGTGGTACATTCGTGATGGGCAACAAATCGAATGTATATGCTCGAGGTGATGACAATTATCCGACATTTGTTTATTACGAAGTACCTGGCGGTTCAACTTGCTACTCGTACTACAGCGGTCCGATGAATCAGACCATACGTGCGGCCAAATACGGCAATTTGTATCTGAACAGCAACACCGTTAAAACGCTCGAAGGTCATATTGTAGTGGTTAACAATCTGTATTTCTATGAAAATGGTGGTACGCTACGCTCCAACAACAAGAATATTTATGTTGGTCAGCACTGGTATAACCAGTACTCGGGCACATTCGAACCAGGTGAAGGCCGTGTAATCTTCAATGGTAGCAATGGCACCCAATGTGCCTATCTTGGCGTATCGGTAGAGAATCCGTTCTACGATATTGAGATTGACAAGCCCGAAGGTCAGCAGTTCTACGCATCTTCGGTCGACCTGAACATTGACGGCTCGCTTTATGTGACGAGCGGAAAGATGCACTGTGTCAGCGGATATCGTGTCAGAATTGGCGGTGACGTGACAGTTGGCGGCTCGGGAATCATATCTCAATCAGGACACTATGAGTTGCGACACTCTGATGGCAATTGCAGCATCCAAACCAATGGCTCGATTCTTAATGATTTGACTCTCAATGGTAATTGCACATTCGAATTGAGCGACGACATTACTGTATATGGGAACTTCACGTTGCAGCAAGGCACATTCTGCCAGAATCACCATGTGGCCACTTTGGGCAACTCGCTCGATAATATTGCCATCTATGGAACATACCAGGTTACCGAAGGCGGCAAACTTCGCATTGGTGACGGAACATCACTTGTTGTGAAAGATGGTGGAGTGTTCCAAGCCTTGGGTGATGAATCTAATTATGCGTTGATAACCAACAACAGCGGGCGTTACTATTTCACAGTAGAGTCGGGTGGTATGATTATGGCCAATTACTACAACTTCTCATATCTGGCAAAACAAGGCCTTATCATTTCTGATGGCGCAACCATTCATGGAAAAATGAATTTCAGTAATGGAGTGTTCAGCAATGTGGTTTCAGGTGGTGTCTGCCTTGATATCAGAAACAACCAGCGCATGGAAGGCGATGATTTAGATGGAAAAATCAAAAACATATCATTCCCCAATAACCCTGGAGGTGGTGCGGTCAATATCCGTAAAGTAGAATCGTCGGAAGGAGAGATTGAAGTATTCAATGCAACAGGTCTGCTTGCCGGCGAATTATACGAGAACGACCCCCATAATAAAATCAGGTGGACGGGTGATGTTGAATACACTTGGACAGGCGCTAAGAGCGAAGATTGGTGGGATAAGGGCAACTGGATAGCCAAATTGAATGGTAGCCCTGTCGCTACCGATATTCCAACAGCCGACAACAATGTTATAATACCTGTAACGGCAAATGGAAACTATCCGGTTATCACTTATCTGGCGAAAGACAGTGGCGCTGCTTCCGCCAAACGGGTTACAGTAAACAATGGCGCTTATCTGACAATAAAAATTACAACTGATAACATTGATACCGTCCGTTGTGCACTTAATGCCACATCCGATGTGACTATTGAAGGCACACTGACCATGAACTCGGTAATTGATACTCTCAAACTTGGTGGCAACTGGGTTATCGGCACGAAGGGTAAATTTGCCGCAGGCGAGGGAACTGTGGTTATGTCGGGTGTAGGTGTTAAAACCATTCAGAATCGTACTCAGAACTTCAACAATCTGGTGATTGACAACAACGGTACAATGCAGGCTCAGGCGGCCATGAAGGTTGGTGGCAATTTCATCATCGAGCAGGGCGTATTCGATGTAACATCGTACGATGTTACTGTCGGTGGTAGTTTTATCAACAATTCAACATTCATTCCGCAGACCAGAACACTCATACTTGGTGGAACCGCAACGCCGGCCGATCCGGCAGGTCACAAGTTCAATCCGGGTGGAAACTCGTACTATAATGTGACTGTCAAGGGCGGAACTTACAATCTGGATGGTAACGACTTGTTTGTAACCCGAAATCTTGATATTGACGGCGGAACGCTCAATGCAGTGTCACGCGAACTCAACATCGGAGATGGTACGGGTGTTGATAATGCGAACATTACTGGCACACTGGTTTTGGGACGCGACGGTAAACTCAAAATGGGAAACAATGCGATTATCAATGTCAACACTGCCGGTACAATTTCACTGGAGGGCGATGTTAACCATGATGCCATTATTACATCGCAGAAGATAAACGGAACCTATGCTTTCAATGTATATGGAACCATTGCTGCAAATCAATATAAGATTGAGCGAATCAATGCAGTTGGTGTGCATTTATTCTCAAGCGCTGTAATCAGTGGAACATTGTCGAACGGACAATTTGTTAGCGGCGCACCGGGCGGACGTTACATTTGGTTCGAAAACAATTTCGGAACAGACAACAACGACACAATCAAAATCAGCAATGTTTATTTCAACGCAGGTCCTGATGTCAATGCAAAACGTGTTGATGCCTCCACCAACGGTGTGATTTGTTTCGTTGATGCAGTAGGCGTTGTGGCAAGCCGATTCTTTGAGGATGATGATAAATCTGCCATCACCGGTGCAATAGTTTGGAAATATTCAGGTAAAGTCTTGCAGTGGATTGGTGGCGGCGTTGTTCCTGACTATGATGAAAACGGAACGCGTTGGGATAATGAGTTGAACTGGGAGAATCCGGCTGGCGATGCAGGTTACCCAACATCAGAAACGCAAGTTCACATTTATCCTGTAAATAGCGGCTTGTATCCGATTGTTTACAATGATAACGATGGTGATGCGTGTGCGAAGGGAATAACCTTGTACGAAGGTGCATCGCTTACCCTTAACGCCGGACGTAAACTTAAAGTTGAAGATGCCAAATTTGGATTGATTATCGGAAAGAATGCCAAATTCACAGCCTACGATTCAGTCTTTATCAAAGGTCAGTTCTCTAATGCCGGAACATTCGACCATGGAAACAGTTCGACAGTCGTATGGCAGTCATCGCTCAACCGCGACATAGAAATGAATGGTTGTCCGTTCTACAATTTCATAGTCAAGAATGAAGATGGTACAACTGTGACATTCTCGGTTGAACCTGGCAAATCGCTTGTGGTCAAGAACGATTTCACAATTGAGAGCGGAACTGTCAATTGCAATGGTGGCATACTCGAGGTTGGCGGCAATTTCATCAATAAGGCCGGTACTTTCCTGCATGGTAATGGTACAGTCAAGATGAATGGAGGCTCTCTCCAGAGACTGTCCTCACCAGCGAGTCTTTTGACGTTCTACGATGTTGAATTCACTGGTAACGGAAAGAAGGAAATTGAGTCTGGTATCGAAGTTATTCGGAATATCACCGTCGGCTCGACCGTTCAAGCCATGGATGAAGTTGATATTACCTGTCGTGGCGATTGGAAACGTCCGGCATCAACTTCAATAGAGAATACTTTCATTGGCGGTTCAGGTTGGGTTAAGTTTGTAGGCACATCGATGCAGACCATTGGTAAGCCGGAAACGTTCACCAATCTTGAAATCAACAACACTTCTTCGTCAACGGCAGTTTCTACAACTCATCAGCAGACTATTTCAGGCAAACTGAATCTTGCGAAAGGAGTGTTCAATTCTTCGGGTATTGTTTGCCTTGAGTCTGATGCTGAAATATTGAACGGAGGAAAAATAAGTTACATCAATGGTGCTATCAAGAAAGTCGATGCAGAAAGCGGATTTAAATTCCCGATAGGCAGCAATGACCGTTACGCGCCAATTGAAATCAGTGATTTCACAGGAACAGGCACATATCAAGTTTCTTATAAAGCCGAAATGCCTAAAAACCAGACTAATTTGGGCGAAGCGGTGAACTCAATCAGTAAGAAAGAATATTGGACACTTAACCGTATTTCTGGTACCGACATGCCACGTGTCACACTTCATTGGATGAGTAGGACGTTGAGTGGTTTGGAAGATTTGGATGTTTTATCGGTTGTTTTATACACCGGCAACAAGTGGACTCGTATGGGCGAGATGATAAAGAATGATGATTTGCATCCTGCTCCGGGATTTGAGAGAGATACTGCTGAAGGCTGGCTTATTTCACGCTTGCCGTTGACTGCATCAGGCGAAATAACATTTGGATTCTCTTATCCGAC
Source organism: Salinivirgaceae bacterium (assembly GCA_016284875.1). Lineage (GTDB taxonomy): Bacteria > Bacteroidota > Bacteroidia > Bacteroidales > SZUA-534 > RUG13583. The sequence continues at coordinate 22,464 of JAEEPS010000044.1, forward strand.
AATTACTTGGTTGGAGAATGCGGCCGACAACGTATTTATAACTAATGCGAACTGGGATCCGAGTAAATATCGTCCAAAAGCAACTGTTAATATCAAGGTTGATAAGGTTACCACTAGTATTTACCCGACAGTTTTGGCCGAGGGACACTGCTACGATATGACGATAACCAGTAATGGAAAACTCAAAGTGGCAGACAATATGACTCTTACTGTTCATGGAAATGCCACAATAGATGGCGAGTTGGAATTGGGTTCAGGTTCACAAATCATCTTCATGAAAGATGTATTTGCCGCCGACGCAACAGTTACGGCAGCAGAAGGATCGAAGGTGATTATGGGTGGCGATGTTGATAATCAGATACTTAATCTGAAATCGTGCTATGACCTTGTGCTTCGCGGAGGAAATGATGATATGAAGAAATACACCAAGACTCTCAGCAGTGACATTGAGGTTAACGGTTCAATCAGCATTGAAAAATACACTCTGCTCACAGGCATAGGTAAGGATATCAGTTTGAAGGGCGATTTCACAATCAACTCTGCGGGCGATTTGAAAGGCACAACCAATCTGATTATGTGCGGTAGTGGCAAGCAACGACTCGCCATAACACCGAACAAGCCGCTCTACAACCTGACCATTAATAATTCAGCACCGGGCGAGTCGGGTGTCGATTTGGGTACAGGTATTGTTGTTGATGGTAATTTGGAACTTGAGCAAGGTATTTTGCGTTCGAAATCAAATGCACGTCTCTGCTTGGGCAAGGATGCTACATCATCATTAGGATCCGCCAATTCGTATGTTATTGGCCAAATGCAGAAGAATGGTAAGGCCGACTTTACGTTCCCGATAGGCTCTGAAGCGCATGGTTTGGCACAGATTGGCGTGGCAGGCTTGTCAGCATCGGTTTATATGGTTGCTGAGTATGTCACCGCAAAACCGCCGTTGGTTGCTAATCTCGATGAGTCGCTAAAGAAAGTTAGTCATCTTGAATCGTGGCATTTGGGTACCGACAACGAAACAAAGGCTTATCTGACTCTTTATTGGAACGATTCGGCGTATAGCCAGATTTACAAACCAGAAGACTTGCTGGTGGCAGTGGTTGAGAATGGAAAGTGGAAAAGCATCGGAAAGGGAAGTGTTGAATATGTTGTTGATAAAGGACACATTACTTCGGCACAGAAGGTGACAATAAAAGGAGATTATACAACACCACGTGCTACAATGCGTCAGAGCACTAGACGCACACTTACCGCAAACACACCACACACTTTGGCTGCCGGTGGTGGTTTGGCTGTAACCTTTGGCACAATGAATCCTGCTGAGAATCCTCTCCCCATCGAACTCCTATCGTTTGATGCAGTGGTTGCTGACAACAATGCCGATGTACGGCTCACTTGGAGCACTGCGTCGGAGCATAACAACGATTATTTCATCGTTGAGCACATGTTCGACGGCGAATCGGAGACTATCGACACTATTGCTGCCAAAGGCGGAGCAGGAGAGGGCGCCGATTATAGTTATCTGCACATCAACCTGTCGGCTGGAACGCATTACTATCGTTTGCTCCAGACAGATTTCGATGGCAACACCACAGTGGCTGCCGAATGGGTTTCGGTTGTTGTCGAAGACGCCGAGCATCCCGTGCTGGAGGCCTCCGTCGCACCCAACCCGGGCAAGTGCCAGAACATAAAGATTTCGGTTAGTGGTATCACTGGCAGCAAGTTACGCTATGTGGTTGCCGACATGAGCGGACAAACGCTTATCGACCGCACCATTAGCACTGACGGAATGTCGGCATTCCAGATCGACGCTTCCGACTGGAATCTGCAGCCGTCGGTTTACTTGGTAAAAGTATTCACTGACAATGGTCAGACAGTCAGCAAGTTTGTGGTTGAATAAAACTGAATCGTATTTGAATGAAAAGCCTCCATTTTGGGGGCTTTTTTTTCATCAGCCGGTTGAGAAAAAGATATTGAATTCGGCCTAACAAATTGTTCATTATTCGATTCCGATAATTGATGATAAATGATACATTTGCGGATAGAATGTGAAATATATTTTAAAAACGTAACATAATGAAAAAGAGTCCATTACAGATTGCAAGGGCCGCCTATCAGCCAAAGTTGCCGGCTGCCCTTAAAGGTAATGTCGTGCTGAACGAAGGCGCTGCAACTCAATCGGTTGCCGACCAGGCCGACATCAAAAAACTTTTCCCGAACACCTACGGAATGCCGACTATCCAATTCGTTGCCGGCGAGGCAAAGAAGTATGACGCTGTGAATGTGGGTGTTATCCTTTCGGGCGGACAGGCACCGGGCGGACACAATGTCATCTCTGGCTTGTTCGACGGCTTGAAGAAAATGAACCCCAACAGCAAACTCTACGGTTTCCTGGGCGGTCCTTCGGGCTTGGTTGACCACAAATATGTTGAACTGACTGCCGACATTATTGACGAGTACCGCAACACTGGCGGCTTCGACATCATTGGCTCGGGCCGTACAAAACTTGAGGAAGTTGAGCAGTTCGACAAAGGTATTGAAATCTGCAACAAACTGGGTATCAAGGCCATCGTTATCATCGGTGGCGACGACTCGAACACCAACGCCTGCGTTCTGGCTGAATATTATCTGCAAAAGAAATGCGGCATTCAGGTTATCGGCTGCCCGAAGACCATCGACGGCGACCTGAAGAACGAAATGATTGAGACTTCTTTCGGATTTGACACTGCCACAAAGGTTTACGCTGAGGTTATCGGTAACATTCAGCGCGACGCCAACTCGGCAAAGAAATACTGGCACTTCATTAAACTTATGGGCCGCTCGGCAAGTCACGTAACGCTTGAGTGCGCACTGAAGACTCAGCCGAACATCACGCTCATCGGCGAAGAGGTTGAGGCCAAGAACCAGTCGCTCGACGACATTGTGACCTACATCGCGCAAGCGGTTGCCAACCGTGCCGCCAAAGGCCTGAACTTCGGTATTGTGCTTGTTCCAGAGGGACTTATCGAGTTTATTCCTGCCATCAAGAAACTGATTTCAGAGTTGAACGATATGCTGGCCGCCAACCAGGCCGAGTTTGACAAGGTTGCCGACGACCAGAAAATCGACTATGTGGTTAAGCATCTGTCGAAAGAGAACGCCGCCATATTCGAGAGTCTGCCTGTGGCCGTTTCGCGTCAGTTGGCTCTTGAGCGCGACCCGCACGGAAACGTTCAGGTGTCGCTCATCGAGACCGAGCAACTGCTTGCCGAAATGGTTGGCAAGAAACTAGCCGAGTGGAAGAAATCGGGCAAGTTTGTTGGCAAATTCGCCACACAGCACCACTTCTTCGGCTACGAAGGCCGCTGCGCCGCTCCGTCGAACTTCGACGCTGACTACTGCTACTCGCTGGGCTACACGGCTTCAATGCTGATTGGCGCTGGCAAAACTGGCTATATGTCGTCGGTTCGCAACACCACCGAGCCTGCCGACAAATGGATTTCGGGCGGTATTCCTATCACCGCAATGATGAATATGGAAAAACGTAACGGCAAGATGAAACCTGTTATCCAGAAGGCTCTTGTGAAACTCGACGGCGGTCCGTTCAAGTATTTCGCTTCGAAACGCGACGAGTGGGCAATCAACACCGATTTCGTTTACCCAGGCCCAATCCAATACTTCGGCCCAAGCGAAGTTTGCGACCAGCCGACTCACACTCTGCTGCTCGAGCACGGAAAGAACATTTAATCAGTGTTTAAATAGCAATGAAAAAGCCGCCCGATTTGGACGGCTTTTTTTGTGGTAATTATCGCACTGGGTTTTCTCGCACAGTCCCGATAACTATCGGGAACACTGATTACACAGAGTTTCACAGACTAATGTTGGGAAGTGTTTTGTACTTAGCGCTACCACTTATACCTGTTCTTTTCGTGTAAAACTCCATTTTCGTGTGCATTTTACTTTTTTACCGTCTGCGTCTATTTGATAAACACGTTCTCGTGCTTTTATCAAGAGTTGGGATGTTTGCTTTCTTGACTCATCCACCCATTTAATACCATTTTCTCCACAGATAGAAAAGCCATTTAACAATTTACGAAGATATAAAGATTGAGTGTTAAATTTATATGAAGATTGTTCTTCAAACATATCCTTTTTGTTCCATTCTAAATAATGACCATTATTGTCCACAACTTCATATGAACGAATGAGAACTGATGCTCTATATTCTTGTTCTTTTTCAAAAGTAACGTCATAACCAGAATCGTGAGAGTGTAACGTCATAAGAGGAAAGTATGGAACTTTTTTTAATCCCTTTCCATTGCGATGGTACACAATTGGGTCGTGTATACCATTTTCTTTCTCACTATGGAAATAAAACTCAACTGTTCGGATATAAATTCTGTAATCATCGCGCACTTTAATATAGCCGCCATAAAGAAATACCCGTGCCAGTTCATTAAATTTGTCTTCGAGTTTTTCAATTTCAACATTGCTATTCACTTCATTAACAAAATTTGTTAGTACTTCAAATAATTTACCCATATTCATTCATTTTTAAAATTTTACATATACAATAATACAAATCAATTTATTTCAACAGTTCTTTTTGCACCAATAAAACAACATCTTGCACTGGCTTTTTAAAATGTTTCGGCGTGCGCAGTTCGATACTTCGATGGCGCAGATAGCATTTCTTGTTTACTTCAAGCATTAGTGAATAATAACGGAAATTGCACGATGGTGTTTCCGAATTGCTGTAAGGATTGTTCACTCCAACCCGATAACCATAACCGTCAAACATATCCGCCACCTTCGATATGGTTTTGTCATCGGGTTTCGACCAGTCATTGTTATATCCAATACAGATATCAACATCGCTTAAATGTGATGGAAATGAATGACAGTCAAGTAATAATGCATCTGGTTGCAATGTTTTGACAAGTTGCTTTTGATGCCATTGCCATAGTCTTTTTAATCGGGTTTCGACATTTTTCGGAACATTCCTACTGTGCGCCCCAAACTGTCGGTACACTATACCTTGACCTACCGATTCTAAAGGGTCGTTCCACAAACGCTCTGCATCAACAATAAAACGAGAATATGGGAAACGAACTCTTTTGATGCGTACGTCCTGCAATTGGTTGAATAAGAAATCTGTATGCCAATCAGTCCACGGAATAACCACATTATTGATAAAATCGGTGTTGATTTGCCAATAACTCAATTGGTTATCGTATAATCCTTCAACAGAAGCGTGCGGCTGATTAAGTACAATATGCTTATACATAGATAATTAGTTTTAAAGTATAAGCGAATTCCGCCAATCGCGAATACTAAGTATTTCATTTATTAAATCAATATTAGGTTCAAAATCCTGCATATACTCTTCCCACTCTTCGTCTGAAGTTTCGGAAATCCATTTTCTAATCTTTCTTTTTGACATTGAATACCGTTCCTGAAAACTATTAGGATTATTTTTCTTGTATTCTTCAAAGTCCTTTATTTTTTTCTTTAATTCATCATTATATGTGAAAATCGTGTATACACCATTGATAATCCTTGTTTCGAATTGCTCCATATACTTTTCCCTGTCTTCATCTGAAAAATCATTAAACCATTTATCCACCATTGAATACGCGTTATAGTATTCACCTACTTTTTCCTTGTATTCTTTCAAATCCTTTTTGTGTTTTTCCAATATTTCGGCATAAGCAGGATTTGATAGCAAATCATTTAGAGATTTTGATGCTTCTGGGTAATCAATGGCCTTTTTGTACAATATTT
>JAEEPS010000045.1 GCA_016284875.1 Salinivirgaceae bacterium
GATGTGGTTTACGGTCGATGCCCAGCGTGGATTCCCGAAGCCATACGTTCGCACCCCGCCACGCTGCATCTGCTTTGCCTGCCCGATATTCCCTGGGTGCCCGACCCCGTGCGCGAAAACGGCGGCCCGGTGCGCGAGAAACTATCGGCCATCTATCGTAACGAACTAGAAATGTTTGGTTTGCCATACACCGAAATCAGCGGCAATGGCAATGAACGGCAACAGATGGCATTGAAGGCGGTGAGAAAGGTGATTATGAGTTAAATTACGAATTCTGAATTACGAATTACGATTCACCAAATCTATTGTCCGAAGTCTGTAGTCTTCTTATTCTACATACAGCACCAATCCCTTAAGATACTCACTTTCAGGGTGGAACATGCCAATCGGGTGGTCGATGGGCTGCGAGAGTTGGTGAAGGATGCGCACATTGCGCCGCGCGTTGACCGAAGCAGCAAACACGGCCTTGCGGAAATCTTCCTTGCTCACCGCCTGCGAGCACGAGAAAGTGAACAGCACGCCGCCTGGCTCAATCTGTTCCAACGCCCGCTGATTGATGCGCTTGTAGCCCTGCAGTGCGTTGTTGAGCGCGCTCTGGTGCTTGGCAAAGGCTGGCGGATCAAGAATTATAAGATCGTACTTGTCGGTTGTCTGCGCGAAAAAGTCGAAGGCGTCGAGCGCAAAACCCTGATGGTTAGTGCAATCGGGGAAATTCAGCGCCACGTTGCGGTCGGTTTGGGCAATGGCAGGTTTCGACACATCGACGGTGTGCACCGCCTTCGCCCCTGCGCCCAAAGCATACACGCTGAAGCCACCCGTGTAGCCGAAAATGTTGCAGACCGTGCGCCCTGTCGAGTAATTGGCAAGCAGTTGGCGGTTCTCGCGCTGGTCGATGAAGAAGCCCGTTTTCTGGCCGTTTTCCCAATCAATCTCAAACTTATGGTCGTGCTCAAGAACGATGTTGGTATCGGGTTTGCCGAACAAATATCCGTCAACAGGCTCAATATCAGCCTTAAACGGAAGTGTTTGCGAACTCTTGTCGTAGATGCAGCGCACCTTGTCGCCCAAAAGGTCTTTCAGGATTTCGGCAATGGCGTCCTTCATCAGGTACATCCCGACAGAGTGCGCCTGAAAAACCACCGTGCCGTTGTAGTAGTCGGCCACAAGCCCCGAAAGGCCGTCGCCTTCGCCGTGAATGATGCGGAAGACATTGGTGTCGGCGCTGTCGAAAAAGCCCATTCGGCGGCGGAACTCAATGGCGTTGGCAATCTTGCGGCGGAAAAACGCGGCATCGGGAACGGTGTTCTCGAAAGTCAGAATCCGCACGGCGATTGACGACGGCTGATAGTGTCCCCAAGCAAGGAAACCGCCCTGGTTGTCGTAAACCGACACAAGGTCGCCTTCCTTCGGCGAGCCCTGCATCTGCTTGATGGCCCCCGAAAAAATCCACGGATGCAGCCGCTTGACCGACTGTTCCTTTCCCGATTTCAGTATAATTTTCGCACTCATATCGTTTTGTATTTCAGTATTATTGACAATGATTTGGTTTCCGACGAAACTATTATTCGGCTTGTTCGCCGCGCTGGAGCATGTCGGAAAGTCGGTTGTAGATTTCGAGCGAAACCCAAGCGTCGGTGGCGGCGTAAAGCAGTTGTGCTTCAGTCAGATACGGAATTTCCCAATTCGATGTCTGCTGTGCCTTCGAGATACGGATTCCCATCAGCATGGCGGCAAGCGGACGCAATCCTGCCTGCTCGATTCCCACTTGTTTGGCCATACTCTGCACATCGACAAAACCGCCTGGTACAAACGGACTCAAACTGACAAGCGCCTTCAAATCGTCGTGAATGGCGGCGCCGACTTTGATTATTGACTCATCGGCAAGTAGTTGCTTGACCACGTTTGGCAGCCGTATTTTATTGAGTCTGAACAAGAAAGCCCTGTCACCCGCCGATAGTTGCAACAGCGCCACTTTATTGTGTTGTCCTTTGCGGAAATTGGGGCGGGTTTCGGTGTCAAACCCTAAAACCTTGAACTGTCGCAGATAACTGACTGCTTCTTCAATCTGGTCGCTGGTGAGCGGAACGCTGATTTTCCCTTCGAACGCCATTATAGGCAATTCCGCAATCTCTTCCTTTGCAATCGTCTTATTCATCGGCCAATCCACTCAATCCGCCACGTTCCCACGACGGGCGGTCGTCTTGTTCAAAAGTGCGGGCATCGTCGGTGCGCAAAGCGGCGCCGCTGTATATTAAATGGTGCAGCACCCGCACAATATTCACGAGCCGCTGTCCCCAATAGTTTTTGAAATTGTTCTCGCATTCCCAAATGGCGTCGTTCATCATCTCGGGCGAGCCCATCTGCATTAGCGACAGATAATCTTTCAAATCCTGGAAAATATCGGCAAAACCTTCTGATAGACTGGTCATTGCGTCATCACCTGCAAGCGGGTCGTACACTTCGCTGTAGCGGTCGAATTTTGACAGTTTCGCAGCCACGGCGTTATGAACTTCATCCCATTCTTCTTGAGTGACAGTCTTTTCCACCATTTCGGGGTCGATTGGCTCAATGCTAGGCAGACTCAAGGTTTTAACGTAGAGCAAAGATAAAAGCCTGTGCTGCTGGCTTACGAAATCGCTTTGAGAATAGGCCGCAATACGGTCAACCAAATTGCAATACTGGCTGGCCAAAGCAGTGAAGGCGATAACTTCGTCGGAATAGACTATTTTTTCAAAATCTTCAGTCATTGGTTAAGGTTAAAAGCCAAACATTTCCTCATCAGTCATCTCCTCATTCTGCTGGATGGCTTTTTCCTTTAAGTCAAACAGATACTGTTCCATTCGTTTTGCGACAGGGTCTGAGAACAAAGCACCGAAACGCTTCAGCGGATCGCTCTCCGACACTTCCTCAATCATGCGCACTGCGGTTTTGCCTTCGACATCAGCCAAAGTGATGTTGCGCAACAGTTCCCGACCATCAGGCTTAATCATTCGGCGCACATAGTCGAACTCACCCATCGTCTGCGTAAGCAACACAATCGAGTCGCCATTGGTGTAATACTCAACCCAGCAGTCCTGCCCGTCGATGGCTTCACGCTGAATCATAGTATCAAGATTCGGACGCCATGACGGCTCTTCCCAATGATTAGTGATGTTGCCCAGAACCATGAAATACATCTGGTCAATCATTTGTCCTTTCATCACCTGACGCTCACGCGGCAGACACATTCCGATTATCACTGGCAGCAAGGCTATTACGGCAACTGCGCACAAAACCACTGCAAGTATTTTTTTGCTTTTATTCTCCATATCCTCAAGAGTATAATCCTCTAATAAAAATCGCTCAAAATTACTAAATAGGTTTAATCAGCAAAAATATTTTTGACTTTGATTTGAAATACCCGACAACTGAGGTTCTGAAGAAAAAATATGGCTGAAAAACCTGCGTTTTGGGCTGAAAATTGTATGATTTTTACTTTGCATTATTAAAAGATGCATTACTTTTGCGCTCGCAAAAATATGCAGTAATATTGCATAAAGATACAAAATTTAAGACGAAACATTTGTTGGAAAAAATGGAACAGTACAACGACAACATTAAAATTTTAGTGGCCGACAAGGAGCACTACTCTTATGTTGACGAGATTTTGGCAACCATTGCGGCTGCCGCAAAAGTGCGTGGCACGGGCATTGCAAAGCGCAACCCTGGCTATGTGAAACAAAAAATGAGCGAGGGCAAGGCTGTCATCGCGCTCGACGGCGATAAATTCGCTGGTTTCAGTTACATTGAGACGTGGGGCGGCAAGCACTACGTAACCACATCGGGCTTGATTGTGCCCGAAGAGTACCGCGGACACGGCCTTGCACGCCGCATCAAGCACGTGACGTTCACGCTTGCGCGTATGCGTTGGCCGCAGGCAAAAATCTTCAGTCTGACATCGGGCGCCGCCGTTATGAAACTCAACACCGACCACGGATATGTGCCCGTAACTTTCGCGCAACTCACTGACGACGAGACGTTTTGGAAGGGTTGCGAGGGTTGCATCAACCAAGATATTCTGAAGCGCACCGACCGCCGCTACTGCGTCTGCACTGGTATGCTCTACGACCCTGAGCGCCCGCGCAGCGTCCGCGACGCTGACGAGGAACTGTCGCACGACCCTGGCGTAGAGGACATCATCCACGCACGCTTCCCCGACGGATTTCCCGAAGATTAATTAGGAGTTAGGAATCAGGATTTTAAAATGCGAACTTTACACATTAATCTTTACACCTTACTCAAAACTAAAAACTTATAACTCAAAAACTTATAACTATAAAGATATGGAACAGAAAAAGAAAGTTGTAGTGGCCTTCAGTGGCGGTTTGGACACATCGTACACCGTTATGTATCTGGCCAAAGAGAAGGGCTACGAGGTTCACGCGGCTTGCGCCAACACTGGCGGTTTCAGCGCCGAGCAACTCAAAACTAACGAGGAAAACGCCTACAAACTGGGCGCGACAAAATACGTAACTCTCGACGTAACAAAGGAATACTACGAGAAAAGTCTGAAATATATGGTCTATGGCAACGTGTTGCGCAACAACTGCTACCCGATTTCGGTTTCGTCGGAACGCATCTTCCAAGCCATTGCCATCGCACGCTACGCAAAAGAGATTGGCGCATCGGCCATTGCACACGGCTCAACTGGTGCTGGCAACGACCAAATCCGTTTCGATATGACTTTCCTTGTTATGTGCCCTGGCGTTGAGATTATCACGCTTACGCGCGACGGTAACTTGAGCCGTCAGGAAGAGGTTGATTATCTGAATAAAAACGGTTTTTCTGCCGATTTCACAAAACTCAAATACTCGTACAACGTGGGCATTTGGGGAACATCAATCTGCGGCGGCGAAATACTTGATTCAAAACAAGGTCTGCCCGAATCGGCCTATCTGAAACACCCAACCAAAGAAGGTCCTGAAATTCTGAAACTTGGCTTTGAAAAGGGCGAATTGTGCAGCGTGAATGGAAAGAAATACACTGATAAAATTGCTGCTATTCAGGCAGTTGAAGAGATTGGCGCCGCTTACGGCATCGGCCGCGACTGCCACGTGGGCGACACAATCATCGGCATCAAGGGCCGCGTTGGTTTCGAAGCCGCAGCACCAATGCTGATTATCGGCGCGCACCGTTTCCTTGAGAAATTCACGCTCTCGAAGTGGCAGCAGTACTGGAAGGACCAAGTGTCGAACTGGTACGGAATGTTCCTGCACGAGAGTCAGTATCTTGAGCCTGTTATGCCCGACATCGAGGCAATGCTGACAAGCAGCCAACGCAACGTGACGGGCGAGGTAACGCTGGAACTGCGTCCATTGTGCTTCCAAACGGTAGGTGTTGATTCACCTAACGATTTGGTTAAGAATAAATTGGGTGAGTACGGCGAGACAGCCAAGGCCTGGACATCAGACGACGCCAAAGGCTTCATCAAGGTGACATCGACAGCGCTGAGAGCGTACTACTTGGCGCATCCTAATGAAAGACAATAAATTAATAAAAATGGCAGAGGTAAAACGATTGGTAAAGTCACAAAAGAACCGCACCATTTGTGGTGTATGCGGCGGGCTGGCAGAGTATCTCGACCTTGACCCGACGGTAATGCGCATCATTTGGATACTGCTGGCCGTGTTTGGCGGTTGCGGCTTATTGCTCTACTTGATTTTTGCACTTGTAATGCCTAACGAATAGATTATGATAAAGATAGGAATTTTGGGCGCTGCTGGATATACAGGCGGCGAGTTGATTAGACTGCTGATAAACCATCCCGAGGCCGAGATTGTGTTCGCCAACAGCGAGTCGAATGCGGGAAACCTTGTGTGCGACGTGCACGAAGGCCTGATTGGCGAAACCGACTTGCGATTTACTGCTGAAATGCCGTTCGACAAGGTTGACGTGGTGTTCTTCTGCTTCGGGCACGGCAAGAGCGAGGCTTTTTTGAAAGAGCACACCATACCTAACAATGTGAAAATCATTGATATGGCGCAGGACTTCCGCATTGCGGCACCAACTCACGACTATGTTTATGGTTTGCCCGAAATCCACAAAGCACAAATCAAGGCGTGTCAGCATTTGGCCAATCCTGGCTGCTTTGCAACCTGCATTCAGTTGGGTTTGCTGCCGCTGGCCAAGGCGGGGCTGCTGCGTTACGACGTGGCAGTGAACGCCATCACAGGCTCGACGGGTGCTGGACAGAAACCGTCGGCAACCACACATTTCTCGTGGCGCAACAACAATATGAGCATCTACAAAGTGTTTGAGCATCAGCACCTTCACGAGATTTGCCAAAGCCTGAACGAGTTGCGCCCGACCAACGCGCCCGCATTTGCCGACACGCTTGTGGCACAACCCAAGGCGGACGAGATTACCGTCGATTTCATTCCTTATCGCGGCGATTTTGCGCGCGGCATTTTCTGCACAGAGGTTGTGAAATTCGACGGCGAGGAAGGCTCTGCCACCAATCCGACATCGGAACAGTTATCGGCTTTATACAAAGAGTTTTACAAAGACGCTGCCTTCACGCACTACTGCGATAGCGACATCGACCTGAAACAGGTTGTGAACACCAACAAGGCGCTCGTCCACATCAGCAAGTTCGGCAACAAGGCCGTCATCACATCAATGATTGACAATCTGCTGAAAGGTGCAGTGGGACAGGCTGTTCAGAATATGAACATTATGTTCGGCGTTGACGAAAAAGCAGGTTTAAATCTGAAATCGTCAGCGTTTTAATTGATTATTATTTAAAGATATGAAATTATTTGAAGTTTACTCGCTATTTCCCATTGAAATAGTGAAAGGCAAAGGCTGCCACGTTTGGGACGCCAACGGGCAGGAATATCTCGACCTTTACGGCGGACACGCTGTGATTTCGGTCGGGCACGCGCACCCGAAGTATGTGAAGGCCATCAGCGAGCAGGTGGCAACGCTTGGGTTCTACTCTAACTCGGTGATTAACAAGTTGCAACAGAAGTTGGCCGAAAAACTTGGCCCCATTTCTGGCTACGACGATTACTCGCTTTTCCTGATAAACTCAGGCGCCGAAGCCAACGAGAACGCGCTGAAACTGGCATCGTTCTACAACAACCGCAACAAGGTGCTGGCCTTCCGCCACTCGTTCCACGGCCGTACATCGGCTGCCGTTCGCGTGACCGACATTCCAAAGTACATTGCCCCTGTAAATGAAGGACTTGAAGTTACTTTCATCGATTTCAACGACACCGCCGCAATGCGTGCCGAACTGCAGAAAGGCATCTACTCATCGGTGATAATTGAAGGCATTCAAGGCGTTGGCGGCATTCAGGTGCCCGACGACCAATTTATGCGCGACCTGCGTCAGGCTTGCACCGACACCAACACGGTGCTGATTTTGGACGAGATTCAGTCGGGTTACGGACGTAGCGGCAAATTCTTCGCCCACCAATATGCAGGCATCAAGGCTGATATTGTGACAGTTGCGAAAGGCATCTGCAACGGACTGCCAATGGCAGGCGTCATCATCGCGCCGTTCTTCACGCCTGTTGTGGGCCAACTCGGAACAACCTTCGGCGGCAACCATCTGGCCTGCGCTGGTGCTTGCGCCGTGCTCGACATCATCAAAGAAGAGAATCTGGTTGACAACGCCGCAAAAGTTGGCGATTATCTGCTCTCGGAACTGAAGAAAATCGACCGCATCAAGGAAGTGCGCGGTCGCGGCCTTATGATTGGCATCGAATTCGAAGAGCCGATAAAGGAAATCCGCAACCAACGGCTGCTTATGGAACAGCACGTGTTTACGGGCGTTGCGGGCGCAAACACCATCCGTCTGCTGCCGCCGCTCAGCCTGTCAATGGCCGAAGCACAGGATTTTATTGAGAGATTCAAGAAATGCTTGTAACAGGTAGGATTTAGGAATTACGAGTTACGAATTACGAGTTACGAATTAGGAATTGCGACTGAACGACTTGTCTGAAGTCTGAAGTCTTAATTCTATCACTTCTAAACACTTCTAAACTTTCTAAACTTTCTAAACAGCGAAGCGACTAAACCTTCTAAACAGCGAAGCGACTAAACCTTCTAAACAGCGAAGCGACTAAACTTTAAACGATTAAACAATGAAAAATCTCACCATAGTAAAAGTTGGCGGTGCGGTTGTCGAAGACCCGACAACGCTCAACACTCTGCTCGACGATTTTGCGGCAATGCAGGGCAACAAACTGCTTGTGCACGGTGGCGGGCGGGCTGCCGACAAACTGCTGAACCGCCTGGGCGTCGAAATCAAGAAAGTTGACGGCCGACGCATCACCGACAAAGAGACAATCGACGTTGTGACAATGGTTTACGCAGGTCTGGTGAACAAAAACATTGTGGCGCAACTGCAGCGGCGCGGCGTGAACGCGCTCGGCTTCACTGGTGCCGACCTGAACATCATTCTGTCGCACAAGCGCCCCGTGAAAACCATCGACTACGGCTTTGTGGGTGACGTTGACAGCGTGCAGACCGAAGTGCTCTTCTCGCTCATCGAGCAAGGCGCGGTGCCTGTGGTGTCGCCCATCACGCACGACGGCCGCGGCCAACTGCTCAACACCAATGCCGACACCATCGCGTCGGAACTGGCGCGCGCCCTGGCCAAATCGTGCGGCGTGACGCTCGTCTATTGCTTCGAGAAGCCTGGCGTGCTTATGGACGCCACCGACGACAACTCGGTCATCGGCACGCTCACCTACGACAAATTCAAAGAGTATCAGGCATCTGGCATCATCAACGAAGGAATGATTCCGAAACTCGACAACGGCTTCGACGCCATCCGCGCGGGCGTTGCGAGCGTGGTCATCACCAACACCGACGGCCTGAAAAACGGCGGGGGAACGCGGCTAGTGCTGTAAACGAATTTAGTAAGAATCAAATATTCAAATCCCATTCAATTCTTTTTGGATGGGATTTTTTAGTTCATATCACACAATTTTCAAAACCGCCATACTGATACATTTTTTCATTATAACAAAACAACTTTCAATATTTTGTTTCTCTCCGAATTGTAAATTTGCAACTCTTGGTTTTGGTGTTTGAATCAGAGCCATCATTTTGTTTTACAAGATCTTAAACGCACGAATTGCACAATATGGAACCAGACAACAATTTTGAATACGTCATCGACCGCTTTGCCGACATTAAGATTATGCGGTACAAAGTACCTGATTTCGAAAATCTTACACTTAATCAAAAGATATTCATCTACTATTTGAGCCAGGCGGCACTCTGCGGGCGCGACATTCTATGCGACCAGTTCTACCGCCACAACCTGCTTGTGCGCCACACCATCGACGCCATCGTCAATAGCTTTGGCGGCAATCGCGAAAGCGATGATTTCAAACAATTTATGACGTATGCCAAACGTGTTTGGTTCAGCAACGGCATCCATCACCACTACAGTTGCGACAAGTTTTTCCCCGAAATCAGCGAAGAAGCGTTCCGTCAACTGATTCTGGATTCCAACACAAAACAGTTGCCATTGAACGCAGACGAGTCGGTTGCAGATTTTGCCAATCGGGTAACCGAGATAATCTACAGCAAATCAGACCTTAAGCGCGTCAGCCTTGACAGCAGCAGCGATGTGGTGAAGGCATCGGCAAACAATTTCTACAGCGGTGTTACGCAAACTGAAGTTGAAGCCTACAACGCCGCTTTGCCCCAACCCGACCCCGAACGGCCACTGTCGAACGGCCTCAACAGCCGACTTGTGAAAAAGAACGGACAAATTACGGAAGAGACTTATCGCGTAGGCGGGAAATACAGCAAGGCCATCGAACAGATTGTCAGTTGGTTAGAAAAAGCGGCGCCATACGCCGAAACCGACCAGCAGCGCGAGTGCATCGGCAAACTCATCGACTACTACCGCACTGGCGCCCTGCGCACCTGGGACGAGTATAACATTCTGTGGGTGAGCGACAACCGCCCACGCGTTGACTTCATCAACGGCTTTATTGAAGTATACGGCGACCCGCTAGGAATCAAGGGCACGTGGGAAGCGCTGGTCAACTTCAAAGACCTGACGGCCACCCGCCACACCGAGACCATCAGCCAGAATGCACAATGGTTCGAAGACCACGCCCCCATCGACCCGCGGTTCAAGAAAAAGAGCGTTAAAGGCGTGACTGCCAAAGTGATAACCGCCGTTCAACTTGGCGGCGACTGCTACCCGTCGACACCCATCGGCATCAATCTGCCAAACGCCGACTGGATTCGCAAGGAACACGGCTCGAAATCGGTGACCATCGAGAACATCACCTACGCATACCATCAGGCGAGCCTTGGAAGCGGAATGCTCGACGAGTTCTGCCACAACGAAGCCGAACGAGCCCGCTCGCGCAAGTACGGCTACCAATCGAGCAACCTGCACACCGACCTGCACGAGTGTCTGGGACACGGCTCGGGGCAATTGCTGCCTGGCACCAATCCCGACGCGCTGAAAAACTACAGTTCGACGCTCGAAGAAGCCCGCGCCGACCTTTTCGCGCTCTACTACATTGCCGACCCGAAGATTGTTGAGTTAGGATTGCTACCTGACAATGAGGCGTTTAAAGCAGAATACGATTCGTATATCCGCAACGGGCTTATGACGCAACTCACGCGAATTGAGTTGGGCAAAGACCTTGAAGAATCACATATGCGCAACCGCCAACTCATTGCCCGCTGGGCGTTTGAGCATGGCAAAGCCGACGGCGTGATTGAAATGCCGACAATCGACGGAAAGACCTACACTGTGATTAACGATTACGCCCGTCTGCGGCAACTATTCGCATCGTTGCTGGCTAAAATTCAACGCATTAAATCGGAAGGCGACTTCGAAGCGGGAAAGAATTTGGTTGAGACCTACGCCGTGAAAATCGACCGCCAACTGCACGCCGA
This sequence comes from Salinivirgaceae bacterium, assembly GCA_016284875.1. GTDB lineage: Bacteria > Bacteroidota > Bacteroidia > Bacteroidales > SZUA-534 > RUG13583. Next base: position 10,924 of record JAEEPS010000045.1, read on the forward strand.
AGTGTTGCAACGCTTTGAAAAACTGAACATTGCACCATACGGTGGCTTTGTGAACCCTGTGTTGAAACCTGTTATTGAGAATGGCAAAATCGCAGACGTAACCATCGATTACACAGAGAGTTACACAGAGCAAATGCTGAGGTACGGACGGGAATTCGGATTTTTGGAAATAGAATAAATTTTATTACTTCAGCACGCACTCAATGCGCTCAAGATGGCCGTCGTTGTGCGCTGGTGCAATTTCCAAGAGTCGGCACAAAAGTTCATAAATATCTGTGTTACAGAGTTGTGGCGCGGCATAACCTGTTTTGAAATCGGGGCCGATGGCGTAGAAAATGCCATTCATCAGTGGGTTGCGATTGTCGAAACCATGCATACCGCCAGGCAAAGTGCGCTTGTCTTTATACTTCATGCAAATACCGCTGTCGGCTAGAATAACAACATCGCCTATCCGCTTATTGGCAGAAAAATGGAATGCTGTATCGATGTCAGGACGTTTAATAACTGACACGCCCTCAACATTTTGCAAAGCCATGCAAACCGAATCATCACACTCTTTTTTGCAATAGACAAGCGAAATGGCAGGCGAATAAATCAGTGTATCAATCCAATCAGGCTTTATTAGCGGCTCAATGTTAACCGATTTCTCCTCCGATACTGGCGCCATTCCATGGTCCGACAGGACTATAAAGTTTATTGAATCACTGAAACTCAACGTTTTAAGTTGACTCACGAAATAGCCTATCAAACTGTCGGTCAACTGAATCGAATTCACAATTTCGGGCGAATCGGGGCCGAACTTATGCCCCACTTCATCGGGTTCCTCGATGTAGCACATTGCCAAATGCGGACGCAGGCTGTAAGGTTGTTTCAGCCAATTAATTACACTGTCGATTCGGGCTTTGTATGGCACCGCTTCATCGTAGGCCATCCAATGCGACGGACTGTAGCCTTTTATATTGACATTGACGCCAACCCACATGTTCACAGCCGACTTAATTCGCTGTGATTCAGCCGTTACCCAAATAGGCTCACCTTGGTAGAAATAACTGTCGGCAGTGGTTTTGCTGTCATACATAGTGAAATACTTACGCGCCTGACGGTCGTAGAAATCGTTTGCCACAATACCATGATTTTCAGCATATAAGCCTGTCGCAATCGTGTAATGATTGGTAAATGTGAGCGTCGGGAAAACAGTCTGCAAACCAACTGCCTTCACTCCGTTTTGCTGAATGGAATCGAGCGTTGGTGTATTGGCAATATCCTGATAATCAAAGCGGAATCCATCGAGCGACAAGACAACTGTATAGTTGCGCGGCTCAACTTTGCGGTTGCGTAAATGACTCACATAGGCATCTTGCGCTGCAACAATCGCAAGGAAAACCACAAAAAGCACAAACGCCAGTCTTTTTAGTTTCATTTTCAATTATTTAGTTTCGTCAGGGAAACGCAGTTTGTCGCCAGCGTCGTTCTCAACCGAGCGCATCCATTTTTCGTCATAACCAGGCTGCTCAACTTTCGGCGCATAATATTTATAGCCCGCAGGCACTTCGCGCGGCGTTTTCACGTTACCGTCCATATATTTGACAAACAGATATTTATAAAAATCCTTCCAATCGCGAACCAATTGCTCTGCGGTGTTAATAGACATACATGTTAGATAAAGAACGGCTTGCTCTTCATGATTATCTTCAATCAGTTTCTGCGCCATCTTATCAAAACCTTTCACATAAGTTTCAAAATTGCTCTCGAAAGCCGTCTGCTTGGCCTCAATCTCGGGGTGAATCAGGCTGTAGCGCGTATAGGCGAAGTTCGACACCTGATTGAACACCCAGAAGGCAGCCGTTTCCGAAAATTCCATCATCGAGCCATTACCCACCGCGAAACAGTTCGGCACGGTGGTCATGCTGGCGTACATCGGGCAATAGACGGCGCTGCCAGTGTCGTCAGTTCCGAACCAAAAAAGACCGCCAACCTTGTTTGGCAGCCAGCCGCGGCACTGTGCAACAAACGAGAAGCCTGTCTGCTGGGTGGCTGTGGTGCGTTCATTCACATATTTTTTGCCGTCAACCTCGAAATCCATCGGACGCCAGCGGTACGGGCAATGCCATGGTCCCGCTCCTATGTCTTGCGACATGTCCAACTCGGTGCCTTCCAAATGGTTACGCATGTTATGCATCATCTGCGCCAACGAAACTTTTGCCTTTGGCTTAACCCAAAGCGGAATTCTGTTACTAGCATAACCCGTTGATTCATCGTGTTTTATATCGATACCTTTGGCATAATCCCAATATTGTGCCATACCGTCGGCCACATCGTTGAAGAATGCCCAAACACGAATCTCACAAGCACGTGCGCCCACAAAATCAACAGGTGCGTATGTATCTGAAAAACTGAAATTTGACTTGTTTACCTTGTCATTAATGTACCCTTTTGCGCGAGCAAAATCCATCACGTCGGCGGCATAAACGGTGGTAATGTTCTTGTCGAAAATGCGGTCCAACTGCTCCGACGAAATCGAAGTCGGGTCGTCGTTCCACGGAAAAGTGGTGATGCGCGCCTGATTGGCATGGGCGCAGACATATCCGTCAGGGATTTGGCGGGCAACCCAAACGGCACCTTTGTTCTTGTTAATCAAGCCTTTCTTGGTTTTCTGAATATCAATTCCCTTGCCTATCAACTCAAAAATCCAAACCTCGTTGGGGTCGGCAATCGAGAACGACTCGCCCTCGCTTGCATAACCGTATTTGGCAACCAACTCGGCCATAATCTTAATAGCCTCGCGAGCCGATGTGGCACGCTGTAAAGTGATGTAAATCAGGCTACCGTAATCCATAATGGCTGTAGAGTCGCCCCAAAGTTCCTCACGGCCACCATAGGTCGTTTCTCCTATAACCACCTGATTTTCATTCATATTGCCGATTACGTTGTAAGTTTTGGCGGCTTGCTCAATCTGCCCCATGTACTTGCCTGTGTCCCAATCATATACATCGAGCATAGTTCCTGCTGGATAAGTTGCTGCGGGCCAATGATAAAGTTCGCCGTAAAGTACGTGAGAATCAGCAGCATAACTCACCATCGACGAGCCATCAGCCGATGCGCCTGGGGTTACAAGAAAATTGGTGCAAGCCATCGCCTGTACTGCTGCCACCGACATTGCAATTGCCAAAAGAGTTTTAGTTTTCATATCGATATAATTTATTGTTTCACATTAATTTACTTCGCTAAATATATTGCGCCGCCGATATTGTCACAAGATGCGCCTGTGACTGTTTTCAAGCAATTTGGAAGCCCGAGATAGCGCAAAACTCCCAAAAAGGCGAAAATTATCGCCTCTTTGAAATCTATCTCTGATTTATCAGGAAGTTCGATATAATGATGAGTGCTATTTTTCAGACATTCAATAAAATACTCATTATATGCGCCACCTCCTGTAACCAATACGTTTTTTTTGTCTTCGGCAACAATCGCCCGCGAAATCTGACAGGCCGCATGTTGGTAATATGTAGCCAAAAGATTCTCAATATCAGTGCGTTGACCAAACAACGGCAGAATTTCGGCATCAACAAACTCGCGCCCCAACGACTTTGGCGGTTGCTGTTTATAATAAGGTATGGCGTTCAACTTTTCAAGCAAATCTTTGTCAACCACACCTTTGCGGCCTAACTCACCGTTTTTGTCATACTCTAAACCGATGCGACGAGTGAGCGTATTGGCCACAATGTTGAACGGACAAATATCGTATGCAATACGCTGACCATCAGCATTATCATACGAAATATTAGCAAATCCGCCCAAATTCAAACAATAGTTGAATTGTTCGCCGTACAACAACTTGTCGCCGATTGGCACAAGCGGTGCGCCGTTTCCTCCTAATGCCACATCTTTTGTGCGGAAATCGCAAATGGTGTCGATACCCGAAACAGCCGCAATGTGAGCGCCAGAGCCGATTTGCAGAGTCAAGCCTTTTTGCGGCTCGTGAAAAACGGTGTAGCCGTGGCTCGCCACAAAACGCGGATTGCAATGATTTTCAGCGACAAACTGTTTCACCAATCCGCCCAAAAAGCGACCATAATCCACATCAAGTTGCGCCAAATCGTGGCCTGATAGTTCATGACTATGTTTCAGGCGCTCAAGCATTTCCGATGGATAGGGATAGATATTGCCTGTGAGCGGTTGCCAATTCCAATGGCCATCGACACATACAAATTTGCAATAAGCAATGTCAACACCGTCGAGCGAAGTACCCGACATTACACCAATCGCCTCTATATCAACATCTAACATTATTGAAATTTGGTTTTTGGCAGTTTTTCAGAATAGTTGGCCACATTGCCGCAGTTGTCGGTAACCATCAACTCAAGTTGGTATGAATCAGCCATTTTCAGATATTCATCGGCTTCGTAGGTTATCGATTTAGTCTTCGGGTCGTACTTCAGCAGAATCCACGCACCATTGATTGACGCCGAATACGATTTTATGCCCGACAAATTATCGCTGATAGTGAATTTCAACATGTTGACAGGCATATTTGCAACAGTTTTAATCGTTGGCGGAACGCTGTCGGCCTGAATACGATAAGTCCCGAAACCCGACAAAGAAGCCTCCACATAGCCGTTTTTGTATTTACCGCCCATACTTGACACGCGGTTGCCGTTCACAGCCACAATCAGCAGTTTCGATGTCGGGATGTTATCGCCAACACATTTAATCTTCAAATTATACGATTTAACCAACGGGATTGTAATATCCCCGACCTTATATGTTGGTGAATATGAGCCAACTACGATGTTTGTATCGACTTTGAAATCGAAATAGACGGAATCGAAGAATGTGTTTTTGCCAAAATCGATAGCAATTCCTGCCGTATCAAACTTATGTGCATTCTGCCACGAAAGTAACTTTCCTTCAGGCTTTTGCGCTTCAGCATTTGGCGCAACACCTTTCAGATATGTTTCAAATGTCGATTTGTTGCCATAAGCATCGTATGCATCGATTTTCACTTTTTTAACCTCTCCCACTGGCACCGTTATGTAGCCCTGATTTTTAAGTTTCGGATACAGCGCGATTTTATTGTTATTCTCCACAAACAATCGGTAAGCCACAGTGTTACTGTTGATTAACGCCTCGTAATCGGCAATACTGCTCACATATTTGGTCTGTGCAAACGGCACTCCGTCAATCTGCATGGTAAGAACAATCTGATTTCCGTCCCAAACATCGAACTTATACACGCCGCAGCGGTTGTTCGAGCCGTTCAGATAATCGTCGCATTTGATGCCAAGCCCCACCATGCCGCTCACCTGAATGGTGTCGGTTCCAATGGGTTTGTAGATTTTTCCAACTTTCTGAACCTTAACCGTGTTTCTGCCATATTTCCCAGCCACTTGTGAGTTTGTGTTGCCTGGAAATACCGTGAACGACTCCATTCGCGGCGCAATATCATCTTTGATGTCGAATCCGAGGAACAAACCGTTCATCGGACAAGCATCACGGGTATCGCGAATCTCAAAATGCAGATGCGGACCGCCAGATGAGCCCGTATTTCCCGACAAACCAATCACATCGCCAACTCTGACGGGCATCTCGTCTGGCTTCAGAAACAAATCGACCGAAAAACTCTTTTGCTTGTACTGTGCAGCGCGAACATATCGCCCAATCTGAATATTGTATTCGCGCATGTGGCCGTAAAGCGATGTGTAGCCATCGGGATGGGTGATGTAAACCGCATGTCCATAGCCAGTTGGCGATACTTTGATTCGCGAAATGTAGCCATCTTTCACTGCGTAAACCCGATACCCCTCCTTACCTTGAGTTTTCAAATCGAGACCTGCATGGAAATGGCCGCTTCTGAGTTCGGCAAAGTTTCCCGACAGAAAAAGCGGAATGTGCAATGGCGATTTCCAGCCCAAAGTGTCGAGTTTGAGTTGAGCCGACGAAATGTTTGTTGATAGAATCAACACAGCGAATGCTATAATTTTATTCAAACCATTCATTATTAATCAATTATCAGTAAAAACAACACCTCTGAGGTGAGCCGCAAAATAGCAAAAAACACATTATGAATAACCAATCCCCGAGTTCATTTATATATGGTATCATATATTGAAAAAAATTGCGAAGAGGCAAAAACAAACACTTGCAAAATCAAAATCAATCAGTACCTTTGCACCTCGATTTTTAACAAATAAAATTTAATTTTATGTCAAACAGTTACGAGACCGTTTTCATTGCAAATCCCGTTTTGTCTGCACCACAGATGAAGGAAGCGGTTGACAAATTCAAAGGCGTTATCACCGATATGGGAGGTGAAATCGTTTACGAGGAGGACTGGGGCCTCAGGAAATTGGCTTATCCAATTCAAAAGAAATCCACAGGATTCTACTATCTGGTAGAGTTCAAGGGCGAGGGTAACATCATCGGCAAACTCGAGACCGAGTATCGCCGTGACGAGCGCATTATGCGTTTCCTCACCATGAAGATGGACAAGTTTGCAGTTGAGTACGCAAACAAGAAAAGAAGTTTAAAATCTGAAGCTAAGAAGGAGGAATAAGCCATGTCACAGAATTCATCAGAAATCAGGTATCTTACCCCGCCGACAGTAGAAATCAAGAAGAAAAAATACTGCCGTTTCAAAAAGAACAAAATCAAGTACATCGACTACAAGGATCCAGAGTTCCTGAAACGTTTCCTGAACGAGCAGGGCAAGATTCTTCCGCGTCGCATCACCGGAACATCGCTGAAATATCAGCGCAAGGTGGCCACCGCTATCAAACGTGCCCGCCACTTGGCTTTGCTTCCATATGTAACTGATATGCTTAAATAATAGGAGGATAGGATATGGAAATTATTTTGAAACAGAACGTTCCAAATTTAGGATACAAAGACGATATCGTTACCGTTAAAGACGGCTACGGACGTAACTATCTGATTCCTCAGGGTATGGCCATTGTTGCCACTGAAGCTGCCAAGAAGATTCTGGCTGAGAACAAGAAGCAACGTGCCCACAAAGAGGAGAAAATCAAAAACGATGCAATTGCACTGCGCGCCCAGATTGAGGCACTCACCATTGTTATCGGCACAAAAGCCAGTTCGAATGGCAAAATCTTCGGATCTGTCAACAACATCCAGCTTGCCGAGGCAATTCAGAAACAGGGTGTTGAGGTTGACCGCAAGTGCATTCTCGTTAAAGGCGACAACATCAAAGAACTTGGCAAGTATGTTGCCAAAATCAAACTCCACAAAGAGGTTGAGTTCGAGTTGCCGTTCGAGGTTGTTGCAGAATAGTCTGAAACACGCAATAAACGAAAGCCGCTCCTGAAAGAGCGGCTTTTTTTATCCACCTATGCCCATAAAAAAAGCACCTTTCGGTGCTTTTTCGTTAGCAAATTATCTGTGTTATGATGCTGTTTTCTTTTCTTTTTCAACTTTTTTGTAACGTTGATGCATTTTCATGTGCACTTCTTCCAACTCGTCCTTCATTCCTTTTATGGCAGCTTCGTCACTGGTGTTTTTCTTAGCCTTTTGGATTTTCTTTTCGAGTTTGCTTGCCTTCATCTGCGACTTGTGCAATTTGCGTTCTGCAATCTCCAACGACTCTTTGCTTTTCTGTTTGTCTTCTGCTGTTTTCATAACTCAAAAATTTAAATAGTTAAACATCTCGTTACTTTCGTACCTCTTTGTACGTTTTTCTTTCATTAAAGATATAATGAAAATATTGAAAAATCGCATTATTTCTTCAACTATTATTTTCTTATATTGCCGTGTTTAAACATAACTGAAATGAACTTAAAAAGAATCATATCCGCACTTCTATCAGTTTTGATTGTAGTTGCTTCATACTCAAATGTTTCAGCACAAAAAGTGAAGGGTTATCTGACCATTCGCGGCACTGTAAAAATTGAACGCGACAATTTCGCAATTTCAAAAGTCAAGGTGTATGTCGACGGCTCGCTCGACAAAATTTATGATGCTGACAAGACTGGCAAATTCACATTCAACCTCGATTTGAATAAAAATATAGTGCTCGAAGTCACCCGCCAAGGTTATTACAGCAAAAAACTTGAATTCAACACCAACGTTCCTGTAGAGGATGTCGGAATCTGGAATTACAAGTTCAGCGTTGAACTGCTGCCTGAAGTTGAAGGTTTTGACGCCACAATTATGGGACAGCCCATCGGCAAGATAAAATTCGTTGACAAGATGGGCGATTTCGACTACGACGAAGCCTACACCGCCGAGATGCAGAAACGCATCAAGGCCATGATGAAGGACTACGAGCAAAAACGTGCAGCAATGTACGAAAAGATTATCGCTCAGGCAGATGAGCAGTTCAGCCAGGCAAACTACGATGACGCTATCGGTCTGTACGACAAAGCCATCGACATCGACCCCTACGACCCCTACCCCGACAATCAGATTAACGCCATAAAGAAGATTCTGGCTAAGAATCAGAATATCGAGAAGAACTATCAAAAGAATATTCAAATGGCTGATGGCTTCTTCAACACTCAGCAATATGAGAACGCGAGAATGTATTATAAACGTGCGCTGACATACAAGGACGACCAGTATCCGAAAAATCAGTTGCTGCAGATTGATAAGATTCTGAGCGACATGAACGATGCCGATGCCGCACTTGCCGCAAAAGAGAAGGCCTACCGAGATGCCATTGCCGCCGCCGACAAGAGTTTCACGGCCAAGCAATATGAGGCCGCTCTCGGGAAATATAGTGAGGCCGCTGGAATAAAACCCAACGAGCAATATCCGAAAGACAAGATTGCTGAACTCAACGCACTTATTGCAGGTTTGGAAGCCGATGCCGCCAGCAAGGCTGCCATTGAGAAAGCCTATGCCGATGCCATCGCCGCCGCCGATAATCTGTTCAACCAGAATAAGTTGACCGAAGCGCGTACACAATACGTAAAGGCTAAGGAGATAAAACCTGCCGAGAGTTATCCGCAGACAAGAATCAATGCCATCGACAAACAGTTGGCTGCCGACAAAGCCAATACTGAAAAGTACAACGGCTTTATAAAAGTTGCCGACGAAGCATTCGCCAAGAACGATTATTCGGCAGCAAAATCGGCCTATCAGCAGGCTTCGTCAATTAAGCCCAACGAGCAATATCCGAAAGACAAGATTGCAGAGATTGACAGACTTGTGGCTGACAGTGCCGCCAAGAAGTCTCAGTATAATGCAGCCATCACAAAGGCTGACAAATTATATAAGGATCAGAAGTGGACGGAGGCTGAGGCTGCTTACCGTGAGGCTCTGGCAGTGTTCCCGACCGAGCAGTATCCGCAGGACCGCATAAACGACATCACCAATCGTCTGCTCGCCATGAAGAATGCCGAAGAGCAGCAGCGTGCCCGCGACAAGGCTTACGCCGATGCTGTGCGCAAGGGCGACAGTCTGCTGAATATCAAGATGTATCAGGATGCGAAGAACCTCTACAACCAGGCTTTGGCTGCGAAAGCAGCCGAGAAATATCCGAAGCAGAAAATCGATGAGATTGACAAACTGCTTGCAGCACAAAAAGCCACTGACGACAAATATATCAACCTGATTTCGTTTGCCGATGATCAATTCTCGTCAGGGCAATATGCCGAGGCGCGCAACAACTACGTCAATGCATTGCAACTGAAACCGGAAGAGTCATATCCGAAGGAAAGAATTGCCGAAATCGACAAACGATTGGCAGAACAAAAGGTTGTGGCAGAGAAGGTTGCAAAGACAAATGCGGAATACGACAACTTTATTTCGCAAGCCGACGCCCAATTTAACGCTAAGGCATACGCGCAAGCCAAAACGCTCTATAGTCAGGCATCAGCCGTAAAACCTGAGGAGGCGTACCCGAAAAACCGAATTGTGGAAATCGACAATTTGATTGCAAAGGCTGCTGACGAGGAACGTCAATACAATCAGGCAATTGCCACTGCCGACGGCTACTTTGGCGAGAAGAAATACACTGAGGCCATAAATGCTTACAACATGGCATTGGCAATCAGAGCGAATGAGGCTTATCCAAAACAGAAAATTACTGAAGCACAGAATATTATAAACGCCGAGAATCAAAAACGCCAGCAATATGCCGACTTGATTTCAAAGGCCGACAACCTGTTCAATCAGAAGGATTATGCAAATGCCAAACCTATCTATCAGCAGGCTTTGCAAATATCGCCTGACGAACAGCACCCAAAGAGTCGTATCGAACAGATTGACATGATGTTGGCTGAGGCCGCTCAAAAGAAAGCCGAGCAGGAGAACCAACTGCGCACATACAAGGCCAAAGTGGCAGAGGCTGACCGCGCATTCAACGCACACAACTACGACAATGCAATCGAACTATACAACGCTGCAAAAGCCATCAAGCCTGACGAGACATATCCCGATCAGCAGATTGCGCAAATCAACGCCAACTTAAAGGCCGAGGTTGAGAAAGAACGCCTTGCCAAGATTGACGCGGATTATAAGAATGCCGTAACCTTAGCCGACAATGCATTTAAAACTAAAGACTATTCGGCTGCCATCGGCCTTTATAAGTCGGCATCGGCAATAAAACCGAATGAGAAATACCCGAAAGACCAGATTGAACTATGCGAAAAGAGAATACACGATGCCAAGGCTCTGGCCGACAGCGAAGCTGAACGTCAGCGCAAGGAGCAACTGGAAGCAGCGCAAAGTTCAAACAGAAAGGAATTTGACGCCAACGCTCAAATATCGCAGCGTAGTGACCACTTCCTGAATGATCTTGCAAAACAATATCCAGAAGGAGTCACAACCGAGAACTACGACTCTCAAAACAAAAAAATCAAACGTGTTATTGTCAATCGGAATGGTATCGCACATGAGTACATTGAGGCTAAATATTCTTACGGAACCTATTATTTCCGTGATGGCCGAAGCGTATCATCACAAGTATTCTTCAAAGAGACAAAATAATTAGAAAACATATACAAAATGAAGACTAACAATGGTTTAAAGAAAATCGGTTTTGCAGCATTGGCTTTATTGCTGCTCTCAACCGGCTGCAAGCAGCAGTTAAAGAACGGCAGTGCTTTCACTGACATTAATTGGTACTCCAACGACTCATTGTTGGTTATCCAAAACGATTCCGCATTCTCATTCATGAAATACGACACAGTGCTGGAACAGTTCTTCTCTCCAGTCAAAATACCTCTTCAATTAACTGATTCTACGATGATTTTATCGAGGTATAAACCTGTTGGCATTTACGATAGCAAACACATTTTCCATGTCAAGAAGTGCGAACTGAACACTGACACCGTACGCTACGACATCAAATTCATCAACAAGCGTCCTAAACTGATTATCTACACTGATCCCTTCCCTATCATACTATCAACCGACAAACGGTTCGAAATCGAAGAGACGAACAACTTCACTCCTATTAAATTCCAAATTTCGGAGTTCTCAATCGGTGACCAGATTGACCGCTCGTTACTCAAAACCGTCGGCGTGTACAACTACTCAAATTACACCATTGAGGATTGCGAGCATATAAACGATAAGAATTTGAGTTTCAGAATTATAGGCTATAACCACATTTTCTCAATCGAACGTCGTAAAATTGAAGATTACAAAATAAAAGAAGTCATGAACGTGGTGACTGAGAAACTTGGTAACGCTCCAGAATACAGGCCGATGCGCCAATGGTCAAAAGACAGTGACTACGAATATGAGTTTTACCGTTGGTCGACAAACGGGGTGCAAATTGACTTAACACGGAGCAAATATGTAGGCAGCGACTCTTACAAGACTCTCCTCAACAGTCAGAACTGGAATCTGTCGTACGACGATGTTGTTTTGCAAGCAATTCTGATTGAGACATTTAAAAACGGAAAACCACATTCTTCTATAATCAACTGATGAAACGAATTTTCGCGATAATGATTATCGGTTCGCTGCTGGCCGCGTGCAGCACGGATAACGAACCCGAATCGAATCTGAACATGCTGGCCACCGGATTGTGGAATCTGAACGGCATTGTCACAACCTATACCGATACGGCAGGCAACTCGGAGGAAGTCAATATTTTCGATTTGCCGGAATGCCCGGAATGCCTTAAAGATGACCAGATTGAGATTTTCAGCAGAGGTGAGTATCAAATTTTGCTAGGTGATGATTTATGCAACAATAATGTTCAGATTTTCAAGTTCCAGCATAGCGGTTTGTGGCAGTTCACACACGATGAGAAAGGGATTATTCTGAATCCTGGCAGCCCCGATTCTGTTCTGATGGAAATTGTCACGCTAAACAAGACAGAACTTACACTGACATATTACGACACAATTCCGCAAATTCTTTTTTCTAACGACACGTCAGTCCATGCAATCACTGTTCTGTATATGCATGAATAATCTGCCAATTTATTATTATGAAACGATTTAGCGGATTTATTATCAGACTATTCGGTTGGAAATTGGTCGACAATCCTCCTATCGACAAGAAATTCGTTGTCATTGCGCTGCCGCACACTAGCATGATGGATTTTGTGTGGGGCAAACTGGTTTTCTCCTATGCTGGATTTTCACCCGCCATATTCATCAAAAAAGAGATGTTCTTTTTTCCATTAGGACTGATACTCAAAGCCTTGGGTGCTGTTCCAATCAACCGAAGCCGTTCGGCTGGTATGGTTGAGCAGGTGATTGATTATTTCAATAAAAACGACGAATTCAGTGTATGCATTACGCCCGAGGGTACCCGTAAACTGACCAGTCGATTGAAGCGAGGTTTCTATTTTATTGCACGTCAGGCAAATGTGCCTATCTATTTGAGCGTTCTTGACTACAAGACAAAATCGATGATTATTGGCGAACGGTTTTTGACTACGGATGACATCGATGCTGACATGGAGCACATCCGCAACTATTACATCAAGATGAATCCGACGGCACGGCATCCGAAACAATTCTCGACCGACTGTGTGCGCCTATGACCGACCTGCTCAACATTGCCTTTGTCCAACCCGACATTGAATGGCACAATATCGATGGCAATCTGTGCCAATATGACAAACTGCTGGCTGATATAAATGATGCGGATTTGATTGTGTTGCCCGAAATGTTCTCAACTGGTTTTACCAATCAGATTGAAGGAACGGCACAGTCAATGGAAGGCTCTGCCGTGAAATGGATGCAACGGACAGCGGCTAACAAAAGTGCGGCATTGATGGGCAGTCTGCTTGTTGCAGATAATGGATTGTATTTCAACCGATTGATTATGGCTTACCCTGACGGACGGCTCGAATGGTACGACAAACGGCATCTGTTCCGTATGGGGTGCGAGAACAACACTCTAAGTCCTGGCCGTGAAATCAAGATTTTTGAATACAAAGGTTGGCGCATCCGACCTATTGTTTGCTATGACCTACGTTTTCCTGTATGGTTGCGTAATACAGATAACAAATACGACTTGCTAGTGTGCGTTGCCAACTGGCCCACTGCGCGCCACAGCATTTTCGAAACACTGCTGCGTGCTCGTTCCATTGAAAACCAATGCTACACTGTCGGCGTAAATCGAGTTGGAACCGACGGACTTGGCATCGACTATTCGGGTGGCAGTGCTATCATCGATATTTATGGCGGTGTAATGAGCCAACTTTCAGAAAATCAGATAGGTGTTGGTCGTGCGACAATATCGCTGAGCAAACTGAACGCTTTCCGCGAAAAATTTCCAACAATTCTCGATGCCGACGATTTCACTATCAAAATCACCAAAGCAAAGAAAAGCGTTGGACAGAGCAAAAACGCCAATCCTGAGATTCTGCTAAAAAATATCGCCAAAATACACACCACACAGTTGGGATCTGAAAGAATAAAACGAAATCTCAAACTTACTGATACCGAGGCTGTTAAATATTGCAAAAATATAATTGCCTCAACCAACTGCAAAATCACACGCAATGGCAAAAACTGGTATTGCGAGACTGATGGCATTGTAATCACCATCAACGCAATGAGTTACACCATAATAACGGCTCACAAGAAATGACCACCCGCCCGCCATTCGCTGAAATTAATTCTTATCAAGAGTGTGCAAAATACTACTGGTACAGAGACGAATTAGTGCAGATTTGTAGGCAGTTAGGCATTTCGTCGGCAGGTATGAAAAACGAACTTTGCCATAATATCGAGGAGTATTTCAAAGGCAATCGGATTGTTGACAGCCATCCAAAGCACAAGATAAAACCTTCCAACTCAACACTTTCACTCAACTCTGGGCTGATTGAATGTGGATTCACATTCGGGCCACGATTCCGTGCGTTCTTTTCGGAACAGACTGGTGTACAGAACTTTAAATTCAATGTTGACATGGTTGCAACTGTTAAGAAAGTGAAAGAGGACAATGACACGACATTTACACTTAGCGACCTGCTTGACATTTATCACGGTCGAAAAACGTACACCAAATATGATAATTCGGCGCTCCAATGGAACCGTTTTGTGAAGGATTTCTGCGCTGATCCGCAGACTGTGAATTTCCACAACAAACTTAAAATGGCATCTCTCCTTTGGAACGAAGTGAGAAATTCGACACGCGAGAAAGTTTACACACCCGGCTTACTAACTGAATTTGCAGAGTTACTAGAATCACACAAATAATAAACACATTTTGAATAAAAAACTATGTTCGAGAGTGTTGCATAATATTCAAAAAGAAGTAATTTTGTGGCCGATTTACGATAATCTCTTTCAGTGACATAGGGGCCTGATACATTACGTAGACAATTTATTGAATTTTAATACTTTACTACAATGGATTTAATGAAATTAGTTGAGAAGGAAATCACAGCAGAGACATCCTTCCCAGAGTTCAAGGCTGGTGATACAATCACCGTGAACTACAAAATCAAAGAAGGCAACAAGGAGCGTATCCAGCAATTCCGTGGTGTTGTTATCCAGCGCAGAGGCAAAGGCGTAACTGCCACATTCACTGTTCGCAAAATGTCGGGTAACATTGGCGTTGAGCGTATCTTCCCTGTAAATTCTCCGTTCATCGACAGCATTGAGGTAAACAAGGTTGGTGCTGTTCGTCGTGCACGCATCTTCTACTTCCGCAACTTGACTGGAAAGAAGGCAAAAATCAAGGAGAAAAAGAACGTGGTTGCCAAAGAGGATTAATTATTCGCAACACGATAAAAAAAATCCGAAGCCAAAAGGTTTCGGATTTTTTTTGCCAATTACCGAACAACACCGATTTTCTATAACAAAAAAAGAGGAGACCATTTCTAGTCTCCCCATTACCTAATTACCCAATTTTTCCAATTACTTCGAATTTATAAGGTTGATGATTTCATCAAGCGATTTTTTCGAGTTGGGCATGATGTTCTCTGGAACTGGCTTGCCTGTTGCTTTTGCGACCAGAAAACGTTTGCATTCCTGATACTTTCCTGGAACAAGGCAGAACATATTGCGATAAGCCACTCCTGTATAATCATTTACAAGAACTCCCTTTACGAAAATCGGGCACTTCTCAATATTTTTACATACATCGTTTTCCATATCATTTTTATTTATCCAAGCCCCATATACGACAATATCGCTGGCAGGTTACATTTTTTCAAAAAAAACGTATTTTTTACTTTTCTTCAGCAAACATCGGGTCCCAGGCGGGAAGTTTGACTGGTTTCTGCTTCAAAATTTCAAGAATCTGCTCCGAACAATATTTCCTGTTTACCACCACGCGGAACATATACTCGTTGAACCATTCGTCGGTCATAATCAGATGACCAGCATGCCCGTTCGACGCGCCCCAACTGTTCTGAACCTTCCATTTCGCTGGCTTTCCGTCGGAGTTCAAATCAACGGCAACAAGCGTCATGGCATGGCTCGAACCGCTGTCGAAAGTCAGTATGCGTTGCTTTTTGTTCATGCCGAAATCGGTGCCGAAAAGACTGCCGTAGTCGTAATTGTTGAGGTCGAGAGTGCCGATTTTGCTGTTCAGGCATTTGGCCACATCGCAACTGAAATACATGGCCGCACTATCCTTCAGGCTGGCAATCACAGGCTGCTTCAAATCCTCAATATCGAGATTGACATATAGCCAGTTATGGCCGTCGTACAGATGTCGGTCATAATCAATCTCATACACCTTGTTATACGGGCGCGACGGGTCGTTCATCAGCATCACGTAATCGGCATAAAGGTCGCCTGCTGAAGCACACACTTCGCGGTAAAACTCAAGCGGGGTGTACGTTTTCGGCTCGCTTTTAGGCTTGCCGCTACCATCTTTCGGCGCCCAAGTGAATTGCGTCACAGGCTCGCCGTAAGCCAGCACAAGCATCCGATAGATGGTCTTCAACTGCTCTGTTTTCAGTTGCTCAAGAGCCTTCTGCCCCGCCCCACTTTCGGCTTTTTCGCGCAAAGCGATGCCGAACTCACGCAACTTGCGTTTCAGCACATTGTCGATTTCCGAAGTGTTGTTGCTGTTATATGTCTCGACCATAACATCTTGTGGCACAAGGCCATATTTCATCACAAGGTCAGCCACGCCAGTGTAGGTTCCGCCGTCGCTCAACGGATTCTGGAACAGCCAACGCACCATCTGGTCATCAATTGGCATCGAGCGCGTGTCGATTATGCCTTGCAGAAAGAGGTTGCTTTTCTCAAGTTGGTCGTAGAAGAAAAGGTGTATCTGACTGAAAAAGAAATTGCTGACATCAAATTTCCGCATCGCTTCGGCGCGAAGTACATTGGTGCCTGTAAAAAGCCAGCATCGTCCGCTGCTCTTCTGGTCGGAAATGCCCGAATACGGCACCTCAACATTGAAATAAGTATCGCCGACAGCAGTATTCTCTTGATTGAGAACCAACGATTTAAGCGAGTTAGCGCTCACTGCGTTGCGCAACGCCTTGTCGGTTGGCGAATTGGTGTAACTCTGCTGCAAAGTCTGCAAAACCTGTGGTGTGATGGTCGATTGCGCCTGCGCTGTCGCTGTCAGCAGCACAATGGCGGGAATAATCAGTTGTGTCTTCATGTCGAAAATATTTTTACTGTCGCCAAATCTATAAAATTGTGGCTACTTTCGCGGCTCAAATTTGAAGAAATAAGAAATGGCAGAATTGCAAGCATTTTTCGATTATGTGTGGCACCGCGGCAAGAATTCCTGCCTGACGCTCTTCAAGTTTATGGTGCCTATCTTGATAATAATCAGATTTATACAGCAATTGGTACTGCTGACTTATATCTTGAACTAATTTGCGC
>JAEEPS010000130.1 GCA_016284875.1 Salinivirgaceae bacterium
ATGGGGAACAGCAAAAACAAAACCAGCAAAAGACCTGATATACTCATTATCAGTTTCTTTCCGATTGATGACAAACAAGAATTACTCATAGTCTGAATTTTTTAATTAAATGTCAGTTAAATTGTTGCAAAACTAACAAAATTCAGTTGCCAAAAACAGGCGGGCGGGCAAAAAACACGGCAATCGGGATTAAATTTAACAATTCCCGATTGCCGTTATTCCAAATTTATTGATTGTCAAGCGAATTGCCGCGGAATTATTTCTCCCGCGCATACAATTCCAAAATCTTCAAAATTGTTTCCGATGCCTTTTCCATGCTCTCGACGGGCACAAACTCGAAGCGGCTATGGAAGTTGTGGCCGCCAGCAAACAGGTTCGGCGTGGGCAGACCCATATATGAAAGGCGTGCGCCGTCGGTGCCGCCGCGGATGGGTTGCACTTTCGGCTCGATGCCGATTTGCCGCATTGCTTCAACGGCCGTGTCAACAATGTGCATATGCGGTTCAATCATTTCGCGCATATTGCGATACTGGTCGGTAATTTCAATCTTGATGTAATCGCCGCCGTATTCTTTGCAAAGTGCTTCGGCAGAGTCGGTTAGCCATTTTTTCTTTTGTTCGAACAAATTGGCGTCGTGGTCGCGGATGAGCACTTCGGCACTGGCATGCTCAACATCGCCTTCAACCTTGAAAAAGTGGAAGAATCCCTGATAGCCGTCGGTGTAACGCGGTGTTGAACTAATTGGCACAGAGCCGATTATGCGACTAATGAGCAAGGTGGCATTCACCATTTTGTCTTTGGCGCTACCAGGGTGCACACTTTTGCCAGTGACGGTGATTTTTGCGTATGCCGCGTTGAAATTCTCGTATTCAATTTCGCCAATGCCGCCGCCATCGACAGTGTATGCAAAATCGGCACCAAAACGCTTGACATCGAACAAGTTGGCTCCGCGACCAATCTCTTCGTCGGGCGTGAACGCAATTTTTATCGGACCATGCTTGAATTCGGGATTATTCTGCACATATTCAGCCATTTGCATGATTGCCGCAACGCCAGCCTTGTCATCGGCGCCCAAAAGCGTGGTGCCGTCGGTGGTGATGATTTCCTGACCAACATAATTGCGCAGTTCGGGAAAATCGGCGGGCGACATTACAATGTTCTGCGCTTCGTTCAAAACGATTTCACCACCATCGTAATTGCTGATAATCTGCGGCTTAACATTTTCCGAAGGCGCGTCGGGGCTGACATCGATATGCGCGATGAACCCGATGGCGGGCACGTCATACGGCACGTTCGACGGAATGGTGGCAAACAAGTAGCCATTGCCATCAATGTCTATCTTTGTAAGTCCCAAATCGTTAAGTTCGCTTGCCAGCGATTTTATCAGATTGAACTGCTTGGCAGTGCTCGGACACGTTGTCGAGCGCTCATCCGACTGGGTGTCAATCCGCGCATAGCGCATAAATCTTTCGGCAATCTTTTTCATAATCGTAGCGTCTTATATCTGTATCTTATACTTATTCAATTCTTTATCAAGTAGTTTTTCTTTTCCGCCAACCAACGAGTCGAGCAGCGCGTGGAACTGCGGTCCGTGGTTCTTGTGAACGGTGTGGCAAAGTTCGTGCAAAATTACAAAGTCCGACAAATATTCAGGCAGTGTCATCAGGCAGATGTTCAGATTGATGTTGTTTTGCGCCGAGCAACTGCCCCAACGCGTATGCACATTCTTGACTGTCAGTTGCTTGTAACTGAATCCGTGGGCGGCTGCCAGTTTTGCCACTCTGTCGGGCAGATAGTGTTTTGCTTCATTCCGCAGCAATTCTGTCAGAAACATACGGATTTGTCGCTGAACCTGCGCCGAACTGAAGTCGGTGTTGGCAGGAAAACGCATCTCGTAGCCGCCATCGGCCTTCACAGCCTGCACGCAGCGCGTCTGGCATCGGCTGAACCGAACCGTGTGATAACGCGTGCTGAACGGCCGTTCTTCGTTGTAAATATTTGATTTTAAGGCAGAATCTATCTGTTGAAGATGACTGGCAATCCATTCGCGGTTTTCAAGGGCGAAGCGGTAACCCATATCGAAAGTCGCAAAGCGCGGAACCACCACTGCGGGCGGCTGCCCTGGCTTCAGTTTGATTGAGATTCGGTGTGCCTGGTGGTGCTTGCGGACGACTATCCCCCCAACGTCTTCAAGCGTATATGATTTGCTATTCATTCGCGCATAAAAAAAGGGTAAGCAACTTATATCGCACCGCTACAACCGCCTACCCTTGCTTCCTTCCAGACCTGGGGGAGTTCAGCAGGAGCTGGTCGTATAAGACTTACCCGCCGCAAAAGTAGAAATAATTCGGTTTGGTGCAAATTGGTTTTATAACCCAAATTTTTCATTCCGCACCCGTTGCCGCGCAACAATTAAAATGTATTTTCGTTCTCATAAAAACATTTGCCATGCAGAAGGAAATCAGCATTCTTTGGGTTGACGATGAAATCGACTTGCTCAAGCCGCACATAATCTTCTTGGAATCAAAGGGATACAAAGTTGACACCATCAACAACGGCACCGATGCCATTGCAATGGTCCGCAATAGCCAGTACGATTTGGTTTTTCTCGATGAGAATATGCCTGGACTGAACGGACTTGAGACGTTGGCACAAATCAAGCACATTCGCAACTCGCTGCCAATCATCATGATAACAAAGAGCGAAGAAGAGTTTATCATGGACGAAGCCATCGGGTCGCAGATTGCCGATTATCTGATTAAGCCCGTCAATCCGATGCAGATTCTGATGACAATCAAGAAGATAACCGACCAGCGGCGGCTTGTCAGCCAAAAAACCACGATGAACTATCAGTCACAGTTCAACGATTTGGGCGTGGAAATCAACAATGCCGAAAGCGCTGATGATTGGAAGGCCATTCATAAAAAACTGATTTTCTGGACGTTGGAATTGCAGAAAAACAGCGTCGCAAGCATGGAGCAAATTCTGCAAATGCAGAAAAGCGAAGCCGACAAGCGTTTTGTGCGCTACATCATAACCAACTACGAGTCGTGGTTTGCCGATCGCAGCAGTGAAGCGCCCATTCTGTCGCCTAACGCGTTCAAGCACAAGGTTTTCCCTGCTTTGTCGAGTGGCGAGCAAGTGGTTGTTGTGGTCATCGACAATCTGCGCTTCGACCAGTGGAAGTGCATCGAGCCAATGATTGCACCATACTATAATGTTGACGATGAAGACATTATGTTCAGCATCCTGCCCACAGCCACGCAGTTTGCGCGCAATGCCATGTTTGCGGGACTGATGCCGTCGGAAATTGAAAAACTTCATCCCGACCTTTGGGTGAACGAAGACGAAGATGGCGCAAAAAACAATTTCGAGCGCGAACTGCTTCAGAAACAGATGGATAGAATGGGGGTGAAAGCATCGCTTTTTTACGATAAAATTCACAATGCCGAAAAGAGCCAGAAGTTGGCCAACGATATGAATGAGATAATGCGCAACCAACTTTCAGTGCTGATTATCAATTTTGTAGACATGTTGTCGCACTCGCGTACCGATATGCAGATGATTCGTGAGTTGGCTGCCGACGAGAAGTCGTACCGCAGCATCACCAAATCGTGGTTCGAGCACAGCACGCTCTTCGAACTGATGAAGACCCTGGCTTCAAAAAACGTCAAAATCGTCCTGACCACCGACCACGGCACCATCCGCGTCACCAACCCCATCAAGGTGATTGGCGACAAGGCTGTCAGTTCGAACCTGCGCTACAAACAGGGCAAGAATCTCGACTACAATCCGCGCGAAGTGTACGAAATCCGCAATCCGCAGACCATCCATCTGCCGCGCATAAATGTCAGTACGTCATACATTTTTGCCACCAACACCGATTTCTTTGCCTATCCGAACAACTATAATTATTACGTGCAGTACTACCGCAACACGTTCCAGCACGGCGGCATAAGCATGGATGAGATGATGGTGCCGTTAATCACCTTATCACCAAAGAAATAGAAATTTAGGTATTGGGTTTTAGGCGTTGGTAGTGGGGGGCGTCTGCGCGAAGTGTCATTACACTTTACTCATTACACCTTACACTTTATCCATTCAAATCCAACAATCCATCAGGCAGCGACACGCGAACCTGCCGTTTGCGGAAATCGATTTTTGTCACAAATTCGGGGTGGAAGGGGATGAGCGTTTGTTTTTCGCCAACAACCATAATCGGGTTAACATTCATGTTGTCAATCGATTGAACTGCACCAATGTCGCCGTGCCGTTTGTCAATAACGCTGAACCCCACAATTGCCGTGGGCGATGCGAATTCATCGTCAGCGCTGTCCAATAGGTCGGGCGAGACAAACACTCGACAGCCGACAAGTGATTTGGCGCGCTGCTCAGTGTGGGTGCAGTCGAACAGCACGCGTGCGCGTTGTGCGCTCACGGCTTTGGCCTGCTCAATGAAAAAAGGAACCCGCAGTCCTTCTATTTCAAGGACCACGGGTTCGGTTGTGTCTTCAAGTATTGCGGGATTGTCAAGTTCGACAATTATTTCGCCATTCACACCATGTGTTTTGACAATTTTGCCTACCTCAACAAAATCCAACGCGTCCATCGTCAGATTACTCTGCTGCAGGTGCTTCAGTAGCATCTGCTGCGGCCTCTTCAGCAGGTGCTTCTGCTTCAGCGGCGGCTGCTTCAGCCTCTTTAGCGGCTGCTTCGGCTGCTGCTTTAGCCTCGGCTTGCTTCTTAGCAAGTGCTTCGGCTTTGGCGGCGTTCACCTTGCGCTCTGCCTCAAGACGGTCTTTCTTCGCAGTGTTTGCGTCAGCCTTGATTTTGTCTTTTGCGGCTTGAAGTTTCGATTTCTTCTCGGCTACCCATTTCTCGAATTTAGCCTCAGCGGCTGCTTCGTCAAATGCGCCTTTCTTAACGCCATCGAGCAGGTGTTTCTTCATCAGAACGCCCTGTTTCGAAAGGAGTGATTTTGCGGTGTCAGATGGCTGAGCACCTGTTTGTAACCAATAAAGAGCCCGTTCGAAGTTAAGTTCAATAGTAGCAGGATTTGTGTTAGGATTGTAACTACCCAATCTCTCAATGAACTTACCATCACGTGGTGCCCTGCTATCGGCAACGACAATGTGATAGTAGGCGGCTGCCTTTCTACCCTGTCGTGTCAAGCGAATTCTTACAGACATAATTTATTGTTGTTAAAAGTTTAAAAATCGGGCGCAAAGATAGACTTTTTTCGGTTTGCCCGACATTGGCGCCGATGATTTTTTTTGATGTTAAAAGCATTATCAAATTCCGCAATCCACATACATATGATTTAATGTGTGGTTGTTACAATTAATCGTTTTTTTTGCAGACCGCCTGCGCGATATTTCGCTGCAAATCAGCATGTTTTCGTTTGAATCGCCCGTCAATGAAAATTTAAATGAAATATTCGTGCCGACAAGCCAATTTAGCAACCGAAAATTGTTAGTTTTGCCCAAATTTTAACTGACATTTAATTAAAAAATTCAGACTATGAGTAATTCTTGTTTGTCATCAATCGGAAAGAAACTGATAATGAGTATATCAGGTCTTTTCCTGGTTTTGTTTTTGCTGTTCCACATGTCGATGAACCTTGTGGCAGTATTTAGTGGCGAGGCTTACAATGCCGTGTGTGAATTCCTTGGCGCCAACTGGTATGCCTTGGTTGGAACAATGGTTCTGGCTCTCGGATTCATTGTTCACATTGTGTTCGCCTTCATCCTGAGTCTTCAGAACCGCAAGGCACGCGGCGCTGAGCGTTATGCTTATCAGGAGAAACCCGCCGCAGTTGAGTGGGCATCGCAGAATATGCTGGTGCTCGGTAGCATTGTGTTTGTGGGCCTGATTCTTCACTTGAGCCAATTCTGGTACAAGATGCAGTTTGCCGAGATTGCGGGCATCACCAATCAGTATGGTGTGGCCGACGGTGCCGCTTGGATGCAGTACTACTTCAGCCAACTGCCTGTAGTCATCTGCTATCTGGTTTGGTTCGTGGCCATCTGGTTCCACTTGTGCCACGGCTTCTGGAGCGCTCT
>JAEEPS010000131.1 GCA_016284875.1 Salinivirgaceae bacterium
CCATTAACTGCATTTTCCCAAGTTTCCTTAAGATTGTGGCCCAATGGATTGATTGTGCCAATGCCTGTTACTACAACTCTCTTCAACTCCATAATTTAAAACCCAATTCTATGAAAGGAATATTACTTCATGTTCTTCTCGATGTGAGCGATAGCGTCACCTACAGTGGTGATTTTGTCAGCCAAGTCATCAGGAATGGCAACATTGAATTCTTTCTCGAATTCCATAATCAACTCAACTGTGTCAAGTGAATCGGCACCCAAATCGTTAGTGAAGCTTGCTTCGGGGGTAACCTCGTTTTCGTCAACACCTAATTTGTCAACAATAATAGCCTTTACTCTTGCTGCAACGTCAGACATAATTTCTAGTTTTAGTTAAAAAATAAATTAGTTATTCGCCGAAAGGAGACCTTTCGTTTGAGGTACCGAGCGGATTCGAACCGCTGTAACAGGTTTTGCAGACCTGCACCTAAGCCTCTCGGTCACGGTACCGTTTTTGCGCTGCAAATTTATAAAAATATTTTAGTTCCAAACATCAGCCTTAAATAAAATTCATTACTTTGATTATCAACAAAATACGCGCTCCAATATTACGCTTGCACGCCCCACTTTTCCGCCAAGCGGAGGGTTGACTTTGGATATTTTGACTTTGGCAGAAACCAACGTCGTCATCTTCTTTTGAAGCGCATCCAAAATGCGGGTTGCAACATTCTCCAACAAGTGCGATTTTATCGACATCTGTTCTTTGACGATTTCATAAGCGGTGAGATAACTGGCTGCATCGTTGATATTATCAGACTGACCGGCTTTTGTGCAATCGCCAACCATCGAGAGGCTGACTAGAAATTTGTTCCCCACGATTTGCTCCTCTTTGTAGCAACCGTGGAATGCATAAAATTCCATGTCTTCCAGTTCAATAACTCCCATTCTTAAATGTTCGTCAAAAAAACGTTGCTCTATCTACAATTTTTGTGCCAAAAGCGCAAATGAGGCCGATTTGATATTTTGAATTTTATTTGAATCAATGCAGCCATATTAAAATATGTGTCGAAATAAAAAATCGGTCAGAAAAAATAGAATCCGCAGGAGGCCTTTTGAGTGTTTCGAACTGATCAGAAAATGTCGAGAAACTGTATTGTGGCGGCTTTGTTACTTTCAAATTCGTCAAACATAATTTAGCGTAAGTCAAATATGCACTGAAAATATTTGTTTGATTGACAATATATTACAGCCATATAGGTATAAATACCTATTGACAAAAAGAGGGGTAAAATCTACTTTTGAGACGTTTTTAATGGAACTAATGACAATTAAAATGTAGCACGCTGAAATGAACCCGTTAATCATTCAAAGAGGTAACATAGCCATCCGAATTTACGTATAGTAGAATTCGGATTGGGCTGTATCGCCTTTCGTAAGGTGCCTACGGTTTCAGTCGGTGTGTGTGTTAAGAATAAAAAAAATTAAAAACTAAATAATAACACATATAATTATGAAAGTTAAAAACCTATTTTTTGCAATGGCCATGGCGCTGACTACCATGGCGTCAAATGCACAAACTGACGGCTTCGCATATCAGGCCGTAGTACGTAACGCTCAAGGCGAACTGGTTAGCGGTTCGCAAGTGCAATTGAGGCTGACTCTACTTTCGGCCGATGGCAAAACAGAACTTTATCAGGAAACTCAGAAAACACAGACCAACGCATATGGTGTGCTGAGTGTGACAGTTGGCGCAGGAACAGCCGTAAAGGGCGAGTTTGCCAAAGTTGACTGGGCACAGGGCAACATCATGATGAAGATTGAGATTGACGCCAACGGCGGAACCGAATACACCGACCTTGGCACAACTCAACTGCAGAAAGTGCCATACGCATATTTTGCAGCCACATCGCCGAGCAGCAAGGGCGATAAAGGCGATCCCGGAGAGAAGGGTGAGCGTGGCGAAAAAGGCGAGCAAGGGGAAAAAGGTGAGCAGGGCGAAACCGGACCTCAGGGCCCGCAGGGTGTCAAAGGTGAGAAAGGCGACGCAGGAACCGGCCTCACCAATCGTGGCGCATGGACAAGCGGCGCACAGTACAAGACTGGCGACTATGTGTTCGCTCCAAGCGCCGTGAATGAAAATGGCAATACAATGTGGATAGCGCAGGGCGAGTTCACATCGACCAAAGAACCAAAAAGCGATGCTCAAAACTGGGTTGAGTTCACCGCTCCTGCCGGCGAGGATGGTGCGGGCATTGTCAACGCAACTTTTGACGGCGGCGTGCTGACCATCACTACCACCGATGGCAAAACCTTTATATCTGGAAATCTGAAAGGTGAGAAAGGCGAACCTGGCACACCTGGCGAACCAGGTACAAATGGCAAAGATGGTAAGGACGGCAAGGATGGTAAAGATGGAGAGAAAGGCGCTGACGGTATTGGAATTGCCGGCGTCACTTTCATCGACAACGTGATTACTGTTGCAACCACTGATGGCAACAAATATGTGTCGGGTAATCTGAAAGGTGACAAGGGCGAGAAAGGTGATGCCGGAACAGGCTTAATCAACCGTGGCAATTGGGTTAGCGGAACGCAATATAAATCAGGCGATTATGTTTTCGCGCCAAGCAAGAACAACACCAACTTAAATTCAATGTGGATTGCACAAACCGACATCACATCGACCAAGCAGCCAAGCGAAGATGCCAGCAACTGGGCTGAGTTCTCGGCTCCGGCAGGTCCAAAGGGTGAAGATGGCACCAACGGTGTTGGCATTGCCGGCATCACTTTCACCGACAATGTGATGACCGTTGCGACTACCGACGGCAACAAGTATGTATCGGGCAATCTGAAGGGCGACCAAGGACCGCAAGGCCCCAAGGGCGATGACGGAATGCAAGTATCAGGAACTAAAGGCCAGACACTTGTTCACGACGGCACGACATGGGTGGCAACCGACGAGATTGCCGTGCAGAAACTCGATGTGAAAGCCAAAGCAAACTCTGAAGAGGCTCTTTTCGAGGTTAAGGACAAAGACGGCAACGTGGTTTTCGCCGTCTACCCGAACGCCGTGCGCGTTTATGTTGATGAAGAAGCAGACGGCGGCAGCAAGCCAATAGCAACCGGTTTTGCAGTGGCAGGACGCCGTGCCGCCAAAGAGGGTGTAAACAGCGAGATATTTTCTGTAAATGCCGAAGGAACAAAGGTCTTTGTTGACGACGGCAAGGCAATGGCAACGGGTTTTGCAGTAGCAGGACGTCGTGCTGCCAAAGACGGCAGCGCCACTGCCACTGAGAACATCTTGAAGATTGACACCGACGGAACTACCGTATATATTGACGATGAGGCCAAAGCCATGGCAACGGGCTTTGCTGTTGCAGGGCGTCGTGCTGCCAAAGATGGTGCAAATGGTGATATTTTCGCCGTAAACGCTGATGGTACAAAGGTTTTTGTTGACGATGGCAAGGCTATGGCAACTGGTTTCGCCGTGGCAGGACGTAGAGCTGCCAAAGACAGTGATGCTACCGCCACCGAGAACATCTTGAAGATTGACACCGACGGAACTACCGTATATATTGACGATGAGGCTAAAGCTATGGCAACGGGCTTTGCTGTTGCAGGACGCCGCGCTGCCAAAGATGGTGCAAACGGTGACATCTTCTCCGTGAATGCCGATGGTACAAAGGTTTTTGTTGACGATGGCAAGGCAATGGCAACTGGTTTCGCAGTAGCAGGACGTAAGGCTGCAAAAGATGGCTCTGGTAGCGAAGTGACCGACAATCTTCTTACCATTGACACCGAAGGAACAACCGTCTTCATCGATGATGATGAGAACAAGGCAATGGCCACAGGCTTTGCAGTGGCTGGACGCCGCGCTGCCAAACAAGGCTTCACCGACAATAAATATTTGAGAATCAATAATGAGGGAACAACTGTCTTTATCAACGACGATCCCGATAGCTATCGGGACGGCAAGGCAATGGCCACAGGATTTGCTGTGGCAGGACGCCGTGCTGCCAAAGACGGAAATAATGATTATCTGAAAGTTAACTCGCTTGGCACGCAAGTTTATTTCGATGATACAACAACCACCGGAGGTTCAAAAGCCATGGCAACAGGTTTTGCAGTGGCAGGACGCCGCGCAGCAAAAGATAGTGCTTCAACCGACGACTATCTTACCATTAAGCCCGAAGGCACAACCGTTTTTATTAATGAGGATGAAGATGGCTCGAAGGCAATGGCCACAGGATTTGCTGTGGCAGGGCGCCGTGCTGCTAAAGACGGGAACGCCGACATTTTGAAAGTTACTGCTGACAGCACCCGCGTATATGTGAACGGCGGCGGCAGCAAGAGCGGTTTTGGCGTTGAGGGCAAAGAAGGTGGTGCTGGCAAGAGTGGTTTTGCAGTAACGGAAAAAGGCGAGGATGGCTATGCTGGTTATATGAATGTTACAGCCGACAACTTCTTTGCTGGCTACGATGCAGGAAAAAACACCAAGCCACTATATAATAGCGATGAAAATTATATGATGGGCGCTAATAACACTTTTGTTGGCAATAATGCCGGCTATTCTAATATTGCAGGAACAAGCAATGTCTTTCTTGGTACGTTAGCAGGAAAATCAAATGAAACTGGTAATGCAAATGTCTTCTTAGGAAATAGTGCTGGTCTATCCAATAATGATGGCGAACAAAATGTTTTTATAGGAACATATGCCGGAGGAAATAATATTTCAGGAGGTCAAAATGTCTTTTTAGGGTACAACGCAGGAGCTGAGAATAAAACTGGTGGCTGGAATCTATATCTTGGTTATTGTGCAGGTCTTTCTGACACGGCAGGACTCGAAAATATCTATTTAGGCACTTTGGCTGGTTCCAACGCCCAGGCTGGCAAGTATAATATGCTTTTTGGTACAAATGCTGGTGAAAATTTGAAAAAAAGTGAATCAAATACAGTATTTGGTTATCACGCAGCTGGTGGTGCTGGCAAAATGAACCAAACTATAGCCATTGGTGAAAGTGCAGGATATGGTTCTGAAGAATCCACTAGTAAAAATGATATTTTCATTGGTAATCAGGCAGGTTTCAGCAATACCACAGGAGAGAACAACGTGTTCTTGGGAATGCAGGCAGGATACTCGAACACAAATGGATCGAATAATGTGGTTTTGGGTACCGGGGCTGCACTAAATGCAAAGAGCATGTCAAATTCTGTCTTAATTGGGTATTGGGCAGGAATGGGGTCAGAAGAAACAACAAGCACTAATGATGTGTTTATTGGCAATGCGGCAGGATTCAGCAATACTATTGGCGAAAACAATGTCTTTTTAGGTAATATGGCAGGATTTGGCAACACCCAAGGCAATGATAATGTTTTTTTGGGGACAAGTGCAGGGTCTGGTAACTCAGGTTCAGACAATGTGTTTTTAGGAACTTATGCCGCACAAAACCTCACTAAAGGCTCAAGTAATGTAGTATTAGGCAAGGTTGCTGCACAAAACGCCGATAGCATGCTTCGCACCATTGCCATTGGTCAGGGAGCAGGTTATGGCTCATCAAAGACATCTTCAACCGACGATATATTTATTGGTTATCAAGCAGGTTACAGCAACACCACTGGCAAAAACAACGTGATGCTGGGCAACAATGTAGGCTATACCAATAGCACGGGGTCAAGCAATGTTTTCATTGGCGACAGTGCAGCCTTCAGCAACACCAAAGGCTTTAACAATGTTTTCATAGGAAATAAAGCTGGATTCAATTCAAATGGTACTGGTAGCGTTACCTATGCAAATGGGGATCAATATTTCTATGGGTCAGACAATGTTTTCTTTGGTACCGAAACAGGATACAGCAACGAGAAAGGATATGGAAATGTTTTTGTCGGTAGTCAGGCAGGATGGAGCAATGTTGATGGTAATCGCAATGTTTATATGGGAAATAAAGTTGCTTATTATGCCGAGAAGGGTGATTTCAATGTGATAATTGGCCACTATGCGGGCTATTCAGAACTGGCAAAAGACGCCGGAGAGCACAATGTTTTCATCGGATTTGAAGCAGGAAAGAATATAGATGGTTCT
>JAEEPS010000046.1 GCA_016284875.1 Salinivirgaceae bacterium
GAAAAAGTCCTTGAATCTGAACGTGTTGCAGCGTTTCGGGGTCGCGCGGAATGCGCAAGGGCGAGCTGGTGCGGCTCTCGACGCCAATCAGCACGGCATCGTTGGTGTAAAAGCCGCGCATTCGGCGGTCGAACTGGCGAAGGCCGTCCTGCAGGCGCTGGCGGATAAAATCGGGCAACCACTGGTGCATCGGCGACGAGATTATGCCTGGCGTGAACGACGTGCGCGGAAGCGAACCCGACACACGCCCTTCGACAAAATCGGCCAACCGCTGCGCTGGCGCAATCTGGCCCGCGCCGCCATTGTTGAAGGCGAGCCGCTCGTATTGCACTTGAAACTCGAGCCCTGCCATCACGGGGTCGGCGCAAGGCGGAATATCATCGGTGCGCAACTCAACCACAATGGCCGAATTGGCCCACTGGCTGCCACGCGCCGACGGCGACATTCCGTTGACAACCATCTCATTATCAGCCGTTGATGCAGGAACGATGATTCCGCCAGGACACATACAAAACGAGTAAACCCCGCGCCCACCCGATTGTTGCACAAGGCTGTAGGCCGCTGCTGGCAGATAAGGCCCGCGCTGGCGGCACGAGTATTGAATGCTGTCAATCAGGCTCTGCGGATGCTCAACGCGAACGCCCATTGCAAACGCCTTGGCTTCGAGCGCAACGCCCTGACGATGAAGCGAATAATAGACATCGCGCGCCGAATGGCCAGTGGCCAGAATCACGGCATCGGAACGAATTTCATCGCCAGCAGTGGTTAGGATTCCGCGCACACGGTCGCCATCGAGAATCAGGCTGTCGAACGACACGCCAAAAAGCACCTGGCCGCCGTGCTCGATTATGGTTTTGCGGATATTTTCAATAATGCCTGGCAGTTTGTCGGTGCCAATGTGCGGGTGGGCATCGACCATAATGTCGGGATTGCCGCCGTTGGCGTAGAGAATGCGCAGAACTTCGGAAATGTCGCCGCGTTTTTTCGAGCGGGTGAAAAGTTTTCCGTCGGAATAGGTGCCCGCACCACCTTCGCCGAAACCGTAGTTTGAGTCGGGATTGACACCCTGGTTGCGGTGAATGGCGGCAATGTCGAGACGGCGCGAGTGCACGTCTTTTCCGCGCTCAACAATCACAGGCTTCAGCCCCGACTGCAAAAACTTTAGCGCGGCAAACAATCCTGCGGGCCCCGCCCCCACTATCACAACTGACTGGCCGTGTTCAACATTCGGATAATCAGGTATTTCCCACTCATCAGGCTTCGGCAGTTCATCAATGTAGACATCGAGCCGCAGATTGATTAGCACACGGCCGTGACGCGCGTCGATTGACCGCCCGCGAAGACGGCAAAACGAGACCTGTTCGGTGGAAAGGCCCAATTTTGCGGCAGCGGCGGGCAGATAAAATTTCTCTGACGACGCCTTTTCGGGCGACAAGGCCAAAGTGATTTCCTTAATCATTCGAAGCAGAGCACTAAAGTGACCATTTTTGAGCCCAAACGGCGGTAAGCGCGGGTGTACTGGGTGCCGTCCTGCTTGACCATATCGAGCAGTCCGTAACTGAATTTCAGTTCGGTAGAGTATTTGAAATACTTCAGATAATTGTCGAGTCCGATACCGATTTCAGCGTAGACATCGAATTTTTTAAGTCGGATTTTGGGCCGTTCTTCTGGCTTGACTTTTTTGCGTGCCGCCAAATCGACCACAGGGTTCAGGCCCCAATAAATGTAAGGCCGATAGTTGCTCTCACGAGTCGAGCGGTATTTAATCAGCGTTGGAAACTGAAGCAGAGTGGTCTCGATTTTCATATTGTGCGAGCGCAACGCCCTATCAGCCCCAACATACTCATCGTCAAGCATATATGTAAGCGTACGCTGACTAAAGGCAAGACCTGGCAGTGTTCGCAAGTCCCAATTGTCGGCAAGTTTCAGGTTGAAAACCATGCTGGCACCGAAAAGTGCGCCGCCGCTGTACTCAACTGAATAGACGGTGTCGAGAAGGTTGAACTCATCGGAATGGCTGATGCTGAACGACATCTGCCCCAACGAGAATGCAAACCCGAAATGGTAAGGCTCGGCATCGTAGAACGGCTTGCACCACGGACGCTTTTTCTGCGCCGAAGCACCGCCCGCCACCGCAAGCAGAAGAATTATGAATAGCAGTTTTTTAGCCATACCGTTTTTGAAAACGCAAAAGTAGGAAAATAATTGTGGCAAGCGGATAATTCGAAAAATCGCATAGAAATTATAGCAAAGCGAATTATCTTTAGCGAAATTTTGAATTGAAATAGCATCTGATTTTCAGAGCATTAATTGATTTTTATTATTTTTTTGAGAGTTGGCTGCAACTTTTCTGAAAAAATACATCATAAAGTAAAAACGCGTTTAGAAATGGATTTTACGACTGACTTTTGGACCAAGGCCTACAACAGGAACATCAGCAAACTGACAGGTGTCTGCTACCGCTACGTAACTGACCGCCAGTTGGCTGAAGACCTTGCCCACGACGCCTTTATGGCTGCTATGGAAAAATCGGACTCGTTCCGCGGAACGGGCGAATTTGACGCTTGGCTGCGGCGGATTACGGTGAACACCGCTCTCCAGCATTTGCGAATGCAAGCCGCTAACCAACTCTACGAAAACATTTTAACCGATGACGACATGGACAACAAAGACAATATGAACATCATTGCGCAAGTGGATTTCACACAGGAGGAACTGCTTGCCGCCGTCAACCAACTGCCAGAACACCACCGCCTGGTCTTCAACATGTTTGTGATTGACGGATACTCGCACGCGCAAATTGCCGAGGAGTTGGGAATCAGTGAGAACACATCGAAATCGCATCTGATGCGAGCCCGCAAGCGTCTTCAGGAGATTCTGACCGAGGAGGCACACAAGAAACAGCGCCGCCGCGCATGGCTGCTGTTCTTCATTCCGCGCCGCGAGGGCTACATTGACAAGATGTTCCAGCACAGTTTCAGTGATTTCAGTCTGGCACCCGCAGCAACACCCGCCATCAACTTTGGCGCCGCCGCTGGGCACATCACCGTTGGCTCGACAGCCGCCGTGACCACTGGCATCGCAACCGCCACTGTGGCCGCTGGTGTGGGCATTGGCGCAGTGGTGATGAACAACACCGACAGCGAGCAAGTTCAGGAGCCAACGCCAATTGTCGTTACCATCGATAGCACAGCATATCAGACTGATACTCTGGCCGATGTGCTTCCACCCGACACGCTCGACCTGGCCGACACGCTGACAAGCCTGCCACCCGAACCAGAGCCAATGGCCACAAAGAGTGAACCTCCACAGGAAAAGAAAAAGACCGTTGTGGTGAAAAAGAAGATTGTCAAGCACCAGAAAGTCATCGTCAAGGACACCATCAATTATTAGTTTTGGATTTGTGCCGATTGTAGTTTTACTTTGCATCGGTTACAATCTTTTATGCGTTTTCTGACGAAAATTCTATTAACGTTGGTAATAGTCTGCATATCAAGTACTTTGATGCGGGCTCAAGACACCATATATATATACGAGGAAGAAATCATCTACGACACTGTATATGAATACGTTCAGAGGCGCGTCAACCCGTTTGAAGGCGCTTCAGCTATACAAAACATACGCCCAAGCGCACTCTCGACCAATCCTAATCTTTTAATATTCAGCCGACAAGCCTATACACATCCTGCCATTAATGAATGGAAAGAGCCAACTGACAGCGCGCACCGCAACCGAATCTTCGGTTTCATTGTCGACAGGAGCACGCTCGATATGTTCATGGGCATCGGTGGATGGACGAGCATTTGCAACCCGTTAGTTGTGGAAGGTCATTTGGCGTGGAACGATGACGCCAGCGGCACAATCAGTTTCGGCGTGAATTACGAAACACAATTCATCAGCCGATTAACGCTTGGCACAGGCGCCAGCATTCATTTTCTGCTTGAAAACGAAAGCCTTAAAGGAAAATTCACCTGCAATTATCCTGATTGCGAATATTGCAGCGGCGACTCGAAATTCACTGTGAACATCGGCACATTCAATTTTGAAAAAGGTGAAGAAGGGCACGGCGAGGGCCTTGACATGCATTGGGACGAGGACGAAAACGGACATTATCAGGATTCGGTTGGATTGAAAGAGGCGGAAACAAATTATATTTTGTTTGCCGTACCAATGCGCCTTGGTTTCCGCGCAGGCAAGTTCACTCCCTACTTGGGCGCAGAGTACAACATCAGAATGGCAAGGGAAAACGATTTGAAAGACCTGCACTCACTGGGCATAATAACTGGCATACGCTACGATTTCGGCAAGCATTTTGCCGTATCGAGCAACTTCTATGCCGCCCTGACCAAAGACATGACGCACACAGGCGCACTCTACAGCCGCGCTGACGGCACTCACATCCGCACCGACAAATACACTTGGCACACCTTAAGATTCGAACTGATGGGGCATTTTAAGTTTTAGGGGCAAGGGATGAGGTGTTGGGGGGTGGGTGTTAGGTATTAGGTACAAGGTGTAAGGTACAAGTTTTGTAAAAAAATAGCACCAACAATCATCTAATCTACAGATTAATAAGCGGAAAATCAAAAAAAAATAGCAACCAGACTGCAACCTTTTCATAATTCCACATCATAGGTGTGTAATAACATTAAAAACTTTCGAATTATGAAAAAGATTTGTTTTCTGGGCATTATGCTCATTGCAGCGCACGGCATTGTATCGGCGCAAACATCATTCAGTGTAAATGCAGGTACTGGCGTTTGGGCACCAACCTGCAATCCGAACAAATTCGACGGACATACCATCTGCAAGTTCGAAGTGGCACCAACCGCCTTTGTGGGTGTGGCCGCAACCAAGACTTTCGAGTCGAACCTGACTGCGAGCATCGGCGCCGATTTTCACTTTCTGATGAGCAATTACGGCTACAAAATGCACTTCGACAGTGAGTGGGACGGCGACAAAACCACAATATTTTATTTGTGGGACGACACCGACAGCGGTTTTGGCGATTTCGAGGCTGCCGCCAACTACTATTTGATTGCCCTTCCTGTCCGCATCGGCTACAATATCGGAAAATTCACGCCAAATGTGGGAATGGAGTTCGGCTACCGCCTGAACGACAACAATGTGGATAAAAACGGCTCGTTGAGTTTCAGTGCGGGACTGGAATACCGTCTATCGCCGAAATTTGCCCTGACGCTTAATTATGCCAGCAATGTCACCAGCGATATGAACCACACCGCCCACAAAGTGAAGAAAACTTGCATCGAAACGGAAGATGGCTGGGTTGAGAATTTCGAAAACCTTGACGAGAAAAAATTCAACTGGCACTCGCAAAGGCTTGAAATCGGTGTAAACTATCGTTTGGGCAAGTCGGAATAAAATTTTCCAAAAAAAATTGCAACCAGACTGCAACCTTTTCAAAATCCCGCATCATATAGGCAAACGATTAAAAACAAAAAACTCAAAAAAGATGAAAAAGATTGGATTATTGAGCCTTGCGCTCATCGCTTTGCAAAACATTTCTGTTGCACAAACCTCGTTCGACGCCAACATTGGTACTGGTGCTTGGTTGGTTGCTCCAAAACCCGTGGTTGTTGAAGACCACATTTTGTGGAATCCTGGTTGCGCCACTGTCAATAGTCTTGGTTTCGGCATGAAAACCGTGCTCAACGGGGGGCTTACCCTTGGACTGGGTGTCAAAGGCTACTATATGAACCAAAATTCTGGGTACCGCACCACCCTCAAATGCAAAGGCCCCGACCATTGCGACTTCTGCGATGAATTTGACGGCGAAGGCGTTTTCGTCAACTGGGACGAGCACGATGGCGTTGGCGACAAGACCGTTGGCCGCAAAGAAGCCTCAACCGACTACGCCATGGTGGCTGTGCCGCTGAAGATTGGCGTGCAGATTGGCAAGTTCAACCCCAACATCGGCGTTGAGTACAACTACCGCGTGGGCATCGACAAGAATGTGGGCGAACTGCACTCGCTGGGCTTCACAACTGGCATGCGCTTCGACTTTAACGACAGGTTTGCCATCTCAACCGACTTCTACAACGGCATCACCAGCGACATGAGCCACACAGGCACCGTTTACAGCGGCATGCGCGGCGACGAGGATGCGGAGAAAATTGAAATCCGCGACTTCAAATGGAAGAGTTATCGTCTTGAATTCTCGTTCCACTACAAATTCGGCGGCAGCAGCGCGAACTAACGCACGCTCATCATAAAATAATTGGTTAAAAATAAATTAGTTACAGGGAACACGGGGCATACTCCGTGTTTTCTGCGTTTAAAACAATTTGGCGCTGAAAATGTCGTTATATTTGTACGAGCAATCGAAAAACTTCTGTTAAAAACCGTATTATGAAAAAATGTATTTATCTGACAGCAATGCTGTTAAGTATTGCGTCAAGTTGTTTCGCTGGCAATCCTCATTGGGCAATGAACACATCTGTCGGTGTCAATTTCTTTGGCACCAAGGATAAGGATATGGACAACATAAGAGCCTACCAGTCGTCGAGAGATTACCAGTACGGCTGGGACCCAAAAGTTGCCACTAGTTTTCATTTTGGCTTCACGCCAGAATACTACATCAACAACCGTATAAGTCTGTCGACAGGTTTGCGACTGACAAACACATGGAGCAAATACGAGTCGAGATACGACTTTTTCTACTACAAAACGGAAAGCGAAGGCTACAACACTTATTATTACACGGTTAGGTCGATAAGCCAAAGCAACACGTATGTCGGCATTCCGCTCGAATTCCGCTTCACAATACGCGGCAGCGGCCGCCCGACACCATACATACGCGCTGGAGCAACATTCAATTTTCGCTGCACCACATCGACAACAACGCGTATGTACCATTATAACAACGAGCCTGGAGTCGATATTAAAATTCCCGACGGCGACAACTTCACCATGCCTGTATATGCCGCGGCGGGCATTCAAATCGGCCGCAAAAAATCATTCTGCGCAGAGTTTGTGTTCCCCTATGTTGTGGCCGTTGGCACGATGACAGGCTTCGGCTTCAGCGACAATCTTGGCGGCGGATTCCAAATAAGTTATCAATTTGCAAAAAATAAATCGGAGGAATAATGATGAAAAAGCAATTGGCAATAATCTGCATGGCGGCCATAAGCATAATTACCGCCTGCGACACAGACGACAGCATTGACAGATCGATCTGGATAAATGACTCGGAAGACTATAACCTGCCCGAATATAGCGAGTGGGGCTACAATACGTTCGGCGCTAAAATGGGGCGCAACTATTTTGTGTCGTGCTGGCACGAAAACCCTTGCATAATGGAGTGGCACGACAGCGACAAAACTTTGGAACTCACCATGAACGGTTGTCAGAAATACAAAAAAAACTCGTCTTATGACTCATACGCTGCAACCAAAGAAGATGTGTCGCTTACGATAATCTTCCCGTGCGATTCGGTAATCAATAATTGCAAAAAACTCTATCTGCTCAACGGGAAAAACTTCGACCTAACCGACCCAGACATAAAGGTTTTAGTCAAGCGCGGCGACAATCTGCAAGAGGCCATCACCGACATCCGCAGCGGCGAACTACATTTCAAGCGCGTGCAGATTCTCTATGTGAATGATAGATTCGAGGAGGCCATTGTTTCTGGAACTTTCGACATCCGCTATGTGAGCAACGGCGAGAAAACATGGCTGTCCGACGGCCGCTTCGACCTTGGCGTGACACCCGACCTTTTCTGGTAGAAACACGACGCAACAGCATAAAAAAAGCGGCCCGCATGAGCCGCTTTTTTGTTTTTGAGCCATCTGTTTTAGAACGAGAACTGCAGACGCGACTGAACCATTGTGTAGTTCTCGCCGTCTTTCACAGTTGCGTAAATGGCGTTGAGTTTCAAGTTCAAATTCTTGTTGAAGAAATAGTTAAGACCAACGGTGAAATCAGTCTGCTGACCTGCCTTAACGTGGTCGGCATCGAGATTCAAGTGGCTAACACGTGCCAGAACCTCAAGGCTCTTTGGAGATGCGTTGGCTGCCAGACCTGTCTTTTTGTTATAGTTCTGCTGGTCACCCTTAATCAGGAAACTTGCCTGGGCATAAAAGCCGTCGACATAAGCGTTGTAACTGTCGGTTGAGACCACATTGCCCGCAGTATCCTTAACAGCAACATCGAAACTATTGAGCGAAGCAGCCATATAGTGGCCTTCAACATAAAGTTTTCCGCTGATGAAGATTGCCTCGGCCTCCATACGCAGATAGTTGTCGGGGTTGAGGTTGGCTGTGCCGATAAGTTTGTTGGTTACAACAGTTGTCGGGATTGAGCCTGTAAACGACACTGCATTAGGTGATTGCACAAACATTGGTGCCAGACCAATATGCAGAACGGTTGTCTCGTCGATGATTGGGCGGAAGATTGCCTTTGCCGCAGCCGACCAGCCTTTGTCGATGTTCTTGCCGTTGTCAACATTGCCGTCGCTAAACAAACCTGCAGTCAGGTTGAAAGGGTCGGAAGTGTAGGCGTATGAAACACCAATTTTACGCGCAGGGCAGAAAGCAAGGTCAGTTGAAGCGTCCTCAACAAACTTGTACGACAGACCGAGCGGTTTTGCGCCGTAAGGCTGGAAGTGATTACCAGCGGTGATGGTGCTGTTGTCGTTCAGTTTGTAACCAATCCACAAGTCGCGGAACGATATGGCTTTCGATGCGTAGCAGATCTCGATTTTGGCACTGAACTTCTCGTCGAAGTTGGCCAAAACACCAAGACGGGTGTCGTTCATGGCAATACCGTTGTGCTCTTTCAGATTGTCGTCAGACGAAGCAACAAATGTGCCAGCATCGAAATTGGTACGGCCCATAAAGCGGACATTCATGTCGCCCGACTCTGTTTTCACTTTGATTTGGCCGAACGAACTTGCCGAAACCGCAAGCGCAACAGCCGAAAGAATAAATGCTTTGAATTTCATAATCAACATTTTAACGATTAAACTTACTTCCCGAAAAAAACGGTGCAAATATCGGCAAAAGGCTGGCTTGCGCAACAATTGCGGCAAAATAATTTCAATAGGGCAACAATTGAACGAATTACTTCACCCTCAATCCAATAAGCAAGATGTCATCCACCTGCGAACTCTGCTTGCCGATTCCCGAAGGTGGTTTACGCCAGTCGTCTATGGTTTTGGCTATCAGGAGTTTTTGCTGGCTGAACGGTTTGCTGTGATACTCAACGAGCATTTCCTTCAAACGGCGGATTGTGAACTTACGCATTTCTGTTCCGCCACTGAACTGGTCGGCAATGCCGTCGGAATACATGTAGAGCACATCGCCCGACTGCAAATCGATAATGTTGTTGGTGAACCGCGGTGACTCGTTGATATAGACACCGCACGGCATCTTATCGGCCTTGTACTCAATGATTTCACCATTGCGAATTATAATCAGCGGACGGAAGGCTCCTGCGTACTGCATCTGCGTTGATTTGGTGTTGAAAATGCAGAAGGCCAAGTCGATACCATCGGCAGCCTCACCTGGTCGGCCCGTCTGGCGCAAAGCCTCTTTCAGTTTTGACCGCAGACTGTCGAGCACTCGCGAGGCGGTGAGTTTCGCAACATTTTCGTGCATCACAATATCATTGAGTAGCGATATGCCGAGCATACTCATAAACGCGCCTGGAACACCATGTCCCGTGCAGTCTGCAACCGCCAGAAATTTGTAATTGCCCACCTGCACAGCCCAATAAAAATCACCAGAGACGATGTTGAGCGGTCGCCAGAAAACCAGGCAGTCACCAAAGAACCCATTCATCATATCTTGCGATGGAACTGACGCTTCCTGAATCTTCTTGGCATATTGCAAACTGTCGGTCAACTGTCGGTTGGCATTACTAATCATCTTGTTCTGGCTCGACAGGTAGTTGCGCTGTCCTTCAATCTCATCGCGCTGCGCCTGAATCTCTTCGGTTTTCTGGTTCAGCAATTTGTTTTGCTCCAGAATTTCAGTCTGCTGACGCTCAAGTTGCTGGTTCTGTTCGTTGAGCAGATTATTGTTGCGTCGGCGGCGCACATTGCTGCGATAGACCACCGCCACCAGCAGCGACAGAATTATTATCAGCAGCGACGTTATTATTATTATGGTGACAAGTTGCTGCGAACGTGTCTTGAAAATCAGTTCGCGCTCGCGGTCCGACTCATCGCGCTGGCGCATCTCCTCATCAAATTCGGTCTGAATCTTTGTCTGGGTGGAGTTTACCAGATATCCGTCGTTGTTTTTGCGGCGGGCAACACTGCTCACTTTTCGAGCATAGATGGCCACCTGCTCAAACTCGCGAAGCATGCCATAA
Organism: Salinivirgaceae bacterium; assembly: GCA_016284875.1. Classification (GTDB taxonomy): domain Bacteria; phylum Bacteroidota; class Bacteroidia; order Bacteroidales; family SZUA-534; genus RUG13583. The sequence continues at coordinate 10,336 of JAEEPS010000046.1, forward strand.
TATTCGGCAATTGTCATATAAAGAGTCTCGCGCGGCACAGAGGTAAGAGTTCCATCTTTGTCAGCCTGCTCAAGTCGTTTTAGAAGTTGATTTGATAACTTGAAATTACCACTCGTCATCTGATAACGTGCCATTCGGAGGTCGAGCGCCATTTTGTACCCCGACGAGCCCGTATGTCTAATTGACTTATAACCCATATTGATGAACATCAGACTGCTGTCAAGCAGTGCTTTGGCGTTTTTACGGTCGATTTTGGCCTGTTCCTGACAAACATCGGCCATAGTCACGTAAATATTAATCAAGGTGTGCAGAACTTGAATATACTCCGCATTATTATATGCTGCCATCAAATCGGCTTTCGCCCTCAACAACTGGTCGAGACTTCCATCCTCGTCCATACATTGATTGAGTTGCCCATGCCCGAGCCAATACAAATCTTCTGTCTCACCCGAAACACAACCAATCCGATTGTCAATGCTGCGGGCACGGCCGAAATATTCGTATGCACGGTCATACACCTTATAATCAAGACATTGCACACCCATCAAGCGGTAAATTCCTGCTTCCAGATCCTCACGTCCGAGTTGTTTGTAGAGTTCGAGACTGCGGTTCAGAAAGCCGACAGCGTTTGCATTGGCACCGCGCATCGACAGCAAACGGCCCAACCATTCGCAACTGCGGGCCTCGTTCAATGTGTCGTTGAGCGAAGAGTATATTTGAAGGGCTTGCGACATCTGCTCGTAAGCCTTGTCAAGATCCCATTGGTAACTGTAAGCCATGCCCATGAAGCGGTAAGCATCGGCGCGGCGGTCGGGGCGGTTTTGCTTCTGTGCCAGTTCCGACTCGAGTGTGGCGTATTTTATAATTGAATCGACGTTGCAATGACTCTCGGCAATCTTTCCATACAGTTCCAGAAGTTCCGCGTCGCTACCGCATTTGCCAATCTGGCTTAAAAGACTGTCATTCAAATGACAAACAGTTGTCTCGCCATACGAAAATCGGCAGATACAAAACACGAAAAACGCTACAACACCAAACCTTTTCATACACAAATTTTTCGTCTGCAAATGTCGGTTATTTTTCGTTTCCGACATCAACAAATCACAAATCATTTTCCCGAATAATTATGAACATCTTCCGTCAATCATAGAACGACCAACGGATTCCGTAACTGAAGGTGGCTTTCGATGTGGGATAGTACGGCGCAAGCAGGAAATCGCGCATTCCGAAAAGGTTGTAGTTGATGTGGTGGCCGCAGATGAAAAACCGCACCTGCTTGATTCGCACATTCAGGAACGCGCCCACAAACGGGTAATTGCCTGTCTCGGTCTCGTTCTGATTGTAGAACAGCGCCACCGCGGGGCTGTAGGCCTGCGCATTGTATTTGGTCCAGAAACTCATATCGACGCCCAACTGGAAATAAAGATGGCCGTTTGTGCTTTCGAAAAACTGGTCGCGCTCATAGTAGAGAGCCTCGTAGGCCGTGATTTTGGCCAACGGCAGCACATTCTCGTTGCCCGAAACCTGATAGTTGACGCGGCTCACAAGGTTGAATCCCGCGCCCGACAGATGGTTGCGCAACTGAACATCCATCACCGAAAACGCCTTGTCGGCCTGCATCGGCTGGCAATCGTTGTCCAGATAGATATAATTGGTATTCAGCGCGTAATGAGCCCCAATGCTTGTGCGGAAACGCGGCACATCGAGCCTTCCAGACAGCATCATTGTCAGCGGTCGGTCGCTGAAATCACGCTGCCATTTCAGGTGATTTGACTGATAATCAGTCAGGAAATAGTCGGGCTTGCTGCGCTCGAACATTGCCTCCGCCGTCACCGAAAGCGGCTTTTCCGATTTCGAGAACAATTGCCGCATCTGCCCTTTCATGGTAAAATCGCCCATCTTGTATCCTGCCAGATATTGTCGGTAACTTCCTGAAAAAGTGAGTAATCCTGGTTTTGTACGGTGCAGTCCAGCCTCAAAATAGGCGCTGCTCTTTGTCGTTGTGCGGATGTTGGCAAACAGCGTATCGACATTGAAATAATAGTAGCGCATCTTGTGCACACCCAAAGCCCCGTAAAGCCCGAACGGCGCATACGGATTCTTTATCTCCTCCAGATTCAGGCGGATTTGATGGATTTGGTCGGAGTAGGCGCACGAATCATGCGTCTCGCGTCCAGAATAATTGTGCTTATAGAGTGATAATGAATCTTTTAGAATTGGGTTGTAGTATTGCGATATCTTGTCGCGATAATATTTGGTGCTGGCCTGACGGCTGAAAGTGTACTGAAGGCTGAACCAATAGCCGCCAGTATCGGCGGTGTCCGATTCTTTGGCCCGTACAAAGCCAACTTTCTGGTCGAAGAACAACTGGCGGTCCTTGATGTAGGTTCGCGCGTCAGTCAGACGGGTTGCAACTTCACGTGCTTGCATAATGCTGTCGCGAACCAGATATTCATCAACTATTCCGCCATTTTCCTGCACATCGATGCGGTTGAACGTCCATGCCAAATGCGTTGCAAATCTGCCACTTACAAGCGACCCACCCAAACTGCCCGAACGGTTTTTTGTCTTCTGCCCCACATACTCGCCGTTGCCGCCGTATGAGTTGAATTTGAAAAAGAAATTGATGCCGCGCGTAATATTCTGTGTGTGAAGCAAATCAATAATCTGTTCATCCTTCTGCCCGCCATCGTAGCCAAAGAGCGTGAACGGCTTCGAAACGTTGTAAAATTCTTCAGTTTCAGCCTGATGCATATAAGGTGTGAACGATTTCAGGAACAGGAACCGCGTTGGCTCGTTCGGCTCAAAATATTCGTGGCTGTGAATCGCCGTTCCCAACTGATAAAGATAAGCCGTCACGCGGCCGTCGCGGTTGGCGGGACGGTGCAGATTGAGCATGTCGAGAGTTGAGTCGTAGGTTTGAATGTCGAAATCGTAAACATTCGGGTCGTAGCGCCATTTGTGAACTTTCAGCGAATCGGGAATGACATAGATTCGGCGGTAGAGCGCGTATTTCGACGTGTCGCGGAGAGCCGCTGGAAGCAGGCTGTCGATTGGCGGCACGGAGTCTATGGCGGTTGAATCGCGCATTGTTGAGTCGGCAACCACAATCAAAGTGTTGTTTAGGGTGTCCTGTCCTGCGCCATCGGTAACGCCACTAACAAACAGACTGTCAGCCGTTTGAGCACACAAATTCTGCATTGCCAGCAGACTGGCAACAACAGTAAATGCTAACCTGATGCGGAATTTCAACATAGCGGCAAAGATAATTATCGCTGCGAAAGTTTCGATTATTACAAACCAAGTTTGAAGCAATTGTTTGTAACAAATCCAAACATAGCGCATTTTTAAACGATTAAATGTTTTCATTTATTTTTGGCGTGTTTTCAGATTATGAAGAATGAGTAACGCAAGAGACGAACGATTAGACTTTTTCAAAGGCTTTTTAATGCTGAGCGTGGTGTTTGGACACACAATAAACGCTCTTTTCAGCAAAACTGGCCTACACATTGAGTTGCACACCATTCTTCGCACTTTCGACATGCCAATGTTCATGCTTGTGTCGGGCTATCTGCTTAAAGGAAGCCTGCAGCGGCATGGCACTTGGCCCACAATTGCAAACCGTGCAAGCAACGTGGCGTTCCCCGCAATTATCTTTATGATAATAACTTACGCCCTTTCGTGCACAAATACTTACTATTTTTTGTGGGCGATATTCGGAAGTTCTGCAATAGTCGCCGTTGCAGTTAGATATTTCAAGGCCAAATGGTTGCAACTGGTGGTTTTAGGGTTGGCTGTCTTGCTTTTTCATTTTACCGATTACCGTTGCATGAATATGGCCTACTTGATGCCGTTTTTCGTGGTCGGCTACTTCGTTGAAGAACTAAAAATCAGTAAAATACAAGGGGTTGTGGCAACTGCCGCATTTTGCATTGCCTTGTTTTTTTGGGACACACAATACACTTTCTGGAACTATGGCGCCAATCTGTTACACAACACGCCGCGCGCACTGGCTGTTTGCGGATTCCGATTCGCAATTGGCATTTTGGGCTCCGCAACTGCGGTTTTTGCATTGAGCCACCTATACAAACATCTGCAAAACAACCGTTTGACGGTAATGGTAACTCAATTTGGCAAAGAAACACTTGCCATTTATTTAATGCAATACATTATTGTTGAAGTAGGACTGAAAGCCGCTGCCGCCGCATTCTATAAATGGATGGGAACCAATCCTGTAATTCAACATCCGATAGTTATAGGCTACATTGTAGCGCCCATTCTGGCTTTTGGCCTAACCACAATTATATATTGGTTGGCCGTACTGCTGAAAAAATACAAAGCAACCCGTTTGCTGTTTGGCTTTAAAATCTGCTAACATTATTCATTTGTTTTTCAATGCCTTAGTCACAATCTGAGCATTTGGATTATAGGCTACCTGTGCGAAATCCATATAATTCTTTGCAAAAACTTACTACCATGTATTGCAAGGTACTTTATTTTATCTATATTTGCATCCGAAAAATGATTTAAAACCTACTGGTATGAACATTGAAAATGCGAAATCGCAGATGCGAAAAGGAATGCTGGAATACTGCGTGCTGCTGCTTTTGAAGCACCGTCCGCTTTATGCCAGCGACATTATCCAGCAACTGAAAAACGCAGAACTGCTGGTGGTGGAAGGAACGCTCTACCCGCTGCTCACGCGCTTGAAAAACGACGGTCTGCTACACTACGAGTGGCAGGAATCGACTCAGGGACCGCCGCGCAAATATTACGCCTTGAGTCCCGATGGCGAGCAGTTTCTCGACGGGCTCGACAGCGCCTGGGCTGAACTCTCAAACACAATCAGTTATCTGAAAAACATCAATCCTGAAAAACTAGAAACAAAATGAAAAAGAATATCACCATCAACCTGTGCGGACGGCTCTATCAGATAGACGAGGACGCATACGAGATTCTGCAGCAGTACATCAACTCGCTTCGCTCGGTGTTCGGAAAGAGCGAGGGCGGCGACGAGATTGTCGATGACATTGAGGCCCGCATTGCCGAACTCTTCGACGAGTTGAAGCAAAGTGGCATTGAGGCCATCACCATCGACCACGTGAAAGATATTATTGTGCGCATTGGCGAGCCCGAACAACTGGCTGGCGATGACGAAACATCGGAGCCGAAAACCACTGTCAATGAGCCGAAAAGCGGCAAAGCCAACGACAAGATAATTGCTGGAGTAATGTCGCGGCTGGCGGCAAAATTCGGCGGAAAGGTGCTGCATTGGCGCATTGGCTTCATATTGTTAGTATTATTGACCGACTTCGTTCTGTTCCCCTTCTTTAGGATTCAGCACTATCCAGGTTCGGCAACATTCGTATTCCTGCTAAATTTCATATATTTAGCAATTTATATCGTTTTAGCCATTCTCTTGCCGAAAAAAACTGACCAACAGCAAAACGCATCGGGTGGCGACATGAAGAGCCGAAAACTTTTTCGCAACCCAAACGACAAAATAGTTGCTGGCGTGCTTTCAGGATTAGCCGAAAGATTCGGCGGCAAGGTGATTATGTGGCGCGTATGCTTCATTTTGCTGCTGATATGCACAAACTTTATTATGTTCCCAATATTCAAAACGTTACACTTAAGCAGCATTGGTGCTTTCCTGAATTTATGGATAATAATCTACGCAATACTGGCCATTGCGTTACCCGAAGCGCAAACGCCAGGACAGCGTTTGCAGATGAGCGGGAAACCTGTAACACCGAAGAATCTGGCCACGGTGGTTGCCGAAGGCGAGCAGCCCAAACCGCGCCGCGGCTTATTCGGACGGATTTTCTCGTTTCTGATAAAAACTATAGTCGGAATTGCCACGTTTGCAGTCTGCATAGGATGCATCGCTGGATGCCTACTTGTATTGATATGGATATCAAGCACTATAGTCATTTTTTCTTTACCCGACTATATGAGTACGGACTTACAAATTGGCATTGACCAAATGGCACTCACAGGCGTTTGGGGCAAGCATCCTATATTGATTATTGTTGCCGCCATATCAGTGCTGGTATTGCTTGCCATATCGATTTTCGCTACTACCCGCCTGATACTTATGCTGATAGGCAAGATACAACCGATGGGTATCGGCAAACGCATTGTGCTGATAGTGCTTTGGATTACCGCTCTTTGCTGCCTTCTGCCAACAGGCTACGCAATCGCTCATTATATCGGAGAAAACCGCAATTATGTGTTAAGACACACCGAAAAATACCCGAACCATAGTCCCGTAATGTGGTACAAAGACGGCATTTGGGTCACCTATGACGGGAAATACATCTACAACGATGTACCGATGGATGAATTGAGTGCTAATTACTTAAAAAACAGCCGATTGACTTTGACAAAACACAAAAATTGCGGTGAAAGTTTCACGGCTACTGGAGAATATTACGCTGGAAATGGCAATAGTACTTATTTTGAAGTGCGGAATGACACTATCCCACCGATTTGTCAAATAGAATACCGTTCCGAATGGAACCACGGACCTGGCAACGGCATGATCTCTGTTGATGCCAGGGCTCAAGGTCACGGAGTGTACCTTTTTGCCGCTCTGGCATCGTCGCCTGACCACCCGATTGCAATGACTGAAATTCCGCCTTACGGCAATACGGGTGGGGAAAGATGGCAACAAGGCTTTAACTCCAACAATGGAAAGGGTTACGGCTGGAGCCGCGTCAAACTTGAATTTGATTGGGATTATGGCGATACATTAATTTATGGCGTCACGTCCGATTCATCCTTCACTGGCAAACCGTGCGAATCTCTATGGTTCTCCGTCGAAGGGTTTACTGCTGGGTTTGGCGGTCGCAAACGCCATTCACCAATATACGAAGATACCGCCCAATAAGCGATAGTCAGTTAAAAGTTTTGGCCAAATCGTATGCAGCGAGCATCGGTTTGGCCAAAATTGTGTTTCGCGGTTGGATAAACCGCACTATAAGAATAATTGCAAATCCCTGCTAATCAGCACTATCAAATTTAAATTTTCTAAACACTTCCCAAAGTGCAATTCCTGCACTAACCGAAATGTTGAACGAATGCTTGGTACCCACTTGCGGAATCTCAATGCAACCATCGCTGGCATCGACAACCTCCTGCGCCACGCCGTTCACTTCGTGACCGAAAATGAGAGCATACTTCTGCCCCGCTGTTGGCACAAAATCCTGCAAGGCGATGCTGCCTTCAACCTGCTCAACCGACAGAACGGTGTAACCTTCGGCCCGCAGTTCGGCAACAGCATCGAGCGTCGATGCAAAATGCTTCCACTCAACCGATTCGGTTGCGCCAAGAGCCGTTTTGTTGATGTCTTTGTTGGGCGGCGTGGCTGTGATGCCGCACAGGCAAAGTCTTTCGGCGCCCAGGCAGTCGGCCGTGCGGAACACCGAGCCCACATTGTTGGCGCTGCGCACATTGTCGAGCACAATAGCCACAGGCATTTTCGCGGCCTGGCGGTACTCGTCAACCGTCAGACGGTTCAGTTCATCGTTTGTGAGTTTACGCATAACCAAATAATTGATTTACTGAATGATTGAATCACTGAAAGTTTGACTGATTGAATCAGCGAAGGACTGATTTATTGTGTCATTCACACATTCAATCCTTCACGCATTCAGTTATTCAGACCTTCAATCATTTGCCTAATCGCCATCGGCGCAAAGGCGCACAAAAATAACAAAGTTGAGATTATGGCGTCGGCAAGAATCAAGCGACGGCGCTTGTCGGCACAAAAAATGTATATCGCGCCAAGCGAAAGGCGCATAACCAATTGCACTACAAAAAACGCGAAAATGCCAACCGAATAGCGGTTAAATTGCAGTGCTTCAGTTAGATTGCCGCGCATCAGTTCCGACAATGCGCGTTGAAGGCCAGTGCTGGTGAGCGTTCCAGAAGCAATGGCGTGGATGGGATAATCGGTTGCCGACGAAAAAATGCCGAAGTAGGCCAGCACTGCTGCCAATACTACGGCAAATATCAGATTACAAATGATATACGGTTCGCGCCAAGCGTTACGCATCACTTTTTCTTTCGTGTGGCGATGTCCATATTCATCTTTTTCCCGTTCTCATCGGTTATCGACATCTTGACAATAGTGTCGTTCGGGTTTATATCGAGATGCACGCTGGCAGGATTGTTCATACTGTCGAGAATGGCGCCAAGACGCACCATTGTGCTGTCGGTACCTTCGAATATCTCTTCGTCGGTTTCGATTCTCCACTCGAAATTGTTTTTGAAATTGTCTATAAAATCCTTCTCGTGAACATCGAGTTTGAAGACGGAAATCATCCATACTATAATGAAACACAGCGCGATAGCCGATGTTACGATTCCCGTCACTGGCATTCCAACCGAAGAGCCTGTGGTAACTGCTTGTTTGCACGAAATGCAACCCAGAACCAGCGCCACAACCGCCAGCGGCAAAAACACCATTCCAACGCACGGTATCATACCGAATATCACCGCGACAATTCCGCAAGCCATTGAAGCAATGCCCAATCCGCGTCCGTTTTGTTTTTTTTCTGTTTCCATAGTCAATAAATTTTTATTCAAAACACGACTAAAAGACGAAGGCGGCGATGGAATGTTACAGTTTAGGATGGATTTATTTTGATTTTTTGAGAAAAGCGATGTTTGATGCTTTTGGGTGCGGAGAGATTTTTGTGTTTTTGACAAAATTGAGTGTTTTTGGCTTGTGTTTTTGACAAAATCAACCTAAAACGTCTTGTGTTTTTGACAAAATAGACTATTTTTGTCTTGTGTTTTTGACAAAATAAACACTAAACTATTGAACATTATGGATTTAGTTCGAAAAGCAGAAATAAGCATTAGTCAATGGTACAGAAATGGCGAGCGAAAGGCTCTGCTTGTGAAAGGTGCGCGACAAGTTGGCAAAACTCACGCGATCCGTCGTGTAATGAGAAATGAGAATGCAAATCTGTTTGAAATCAATCTCATAGAGACTCCTGAAGCGATAAAAGTTCTTGAAACCGCAACCACAATCGATGAACTCATAATCGGTCTTTCAACCTTGAGCAACCAAAAACTTGTGAAAGGTCGGACGGTCATCTTTATCGATGAAGTGCAACGGTGCAAGTCGATGGTCACGAAAATCAAATTTCTTGTGGAAGAAGGCAGTTTCCGCTACATTTTGAGCGGCTCGCTTTTGGGCATCGAACTAACGAACCTTGAATCGGCGCCTGTTGGATATATGACTACAATCGAGATGTATCCGCTTGATTTCGAAGAGTTTTTGCAAACCACCAACATCACCGAAACGGTCATCAGCAGCCTTCGTGATTCGTTTGTGAACCGTACACCTGTGATGGACGTTGTGAACCAGAAAATGCTCGATTTGTTCACGCGCTACCTTGTGGTAGGCGGTATGCCCGAAGCCGTGAGCCGCTTTGCTGACACCAACAATGTAAACGATGTGATTCAGATTCACCGCGACATTCAGAGCCTTTACAAACTCGATTTCACGCAGTACGAATCTGAAGACAAACGGCTGATTCTGACAAATGTTTACGGACTGATTCCTGCCGAACTCTTGAAGCAGAACAGACGCTATATTGTAACTGATTTGAAGAAAGGTCTTCATTTTGAGCGTGTTGAAAGCACATTTATATGGCTTCGGAATGCGGGTGTTGCCATTTCAACATTCAACAGCACCGAACCGCGCATACCACTAAAACTCAATGAGAAAAGCAGCCTTTTCAAGTTGTATCTGTCTGATGTAGGTATGCTTACATCGGAATACGGAATGACAACAAAAAATCTTCTGCTCACAAACAGTCCGAAGATAAACGCTGGCGGAATCTACGAAAATGCTGTGGCACAAGAACTTTACTCAAAAGGATTCGGGCTTTACTACTACAACTCGAACCGCCTAGGTGAACTCGATTTTGTGATTGAGCACGAAGGCCACGCCCTGCCTATTGAAGTGAAAAGTGGCAAGGATTACATCATACATTCCGCAATGAACTCTTGCCTTGAAAATACTGAATACCAAATGAATGAAGGTATTGTTTTTGCCAATTGCAATGTGTCGCGGCGCGGAAAAATAACCTATTTGCCAATTTATATGATTATGTTTCTGAAACCCAACGACAAACAGATTGTGCTGGATAGGATTGAGTTTTAGAAATTTTACCGCTAACCGATTTAAACAGATTTTTATCCGAATTTAAACACGTAGGGCTGCCATATTATGACAGCCCTACAATGCATATAATCAACTGCTTAATTCGTTCTTTCAATTAATCATCACACGTTTGGCCACATTGCCAACCTTAACGATATAAACGCCCGTGCCGTTTATCTGCAATTCGGTGCGGACAAGTTTTTCATCGTTGCGACAAACCAACCGTCCCATTGCATCATATACAAATATCTCTGCATCAGCATTTTCTACAACAATTGTATTACCAAATGCGTAGATGTGCACCTCATTTACGGCTTCTTCCTCAACATCAGTTGTTAGGTCATAAATCATATTGAAGACGCTGTTAATCTGATTGATGATGGCGCTTACAGGGTCGGTTACTGGAACTATTGGTTTATGACCGTCGATTTCCGACTCAAATACGGCAACAAACAATGTATCACTATAAACTAAAACCTCGCGCGGGTTGGCGGTCTCACCATCGCTCCAGCCAGCGAACTTGTAGCCTGCGTTTGGCATTGCCTTCAAGGTGGTACGCGACAAGTAAGCATACGAGGCTGCACCAGTTACACTACCCATCTCCTGCTCGTTGGCAGCGGCCAACAGTGCGTAGTTGTTTATCTCAAAATAAGCCGTAAAATGAGTTGTTGCAGAAACTGAAACCTCTCGCGGGTTATCGGTGTTGCCATCGTTCCAGCGGACAAAGTGGTAACCATAGTTTGGAATGGCGGCAATCTCAAACTCCTCACCCTTCTCGTACTTGCCTGAACCAATGCAGAATCCCATCTTATTCTTGTCGGCTTTCACCTTCACGTTGTAGGTTTTCGGCTTCTTGCCCGAAGATGTGTAAACCGTATCGCGGGTAACACTGTAAATGGTATCGATGCGCGAATAGAACACCGTATCGCGAGAGTTGATGAAACTGTAAACGGTATCAACTCGGCTGATATAGTTGTAGACGGTATCAACCTTATTTATAACACTATATACCGTATCAACCCGACTGATTTCATTATAAACAGTATCGGTTTGCGCAATGAGTACGGTATCAACGCGCGAACTGAATACCGTGTCGCGAGTATTGATTACACTATAAACCGTGTCTAAACTATAAATAGTGTCTGTTCTGCTTACGAAGTTATAAACAGTATCAACCTTATTCACAACAATATAGATAGTGTCCACCTTGTTGACAACGCTATAAATAGTGTCTATTTGGCTTGCAAAACTGAACACCGTATCGCGAGTATTGATTACGCTGTAAATGGTATCTACCTTATTTATAACATCATAAACAGTGTCAACTTTGGTAATGACGCTGTAAATTGTATCAATCTGTGTGCTGTAAATCGTATCGTAGTTATTGACGATGTTATAGATGGTATCTACTTTATTGATAACATTATAAACGGTATCAACTTTGGTAATTACACTATAGATGGTATCAATCTGCGTGCTGTAAATTGTATCATAATTGTTGACGATGTTATAGACAGTATCAATCTGATTAATAACATTATAAACAGTGTCAACTTTTGTAATTACACTATAAATTGTATCGATTTGCGTACTGTAAATCGTATCATAATTGTTGACGATGTTGTAAATAGTATCTACCTTATTTATAACATTATAAACCGTATCAACTTTGGTAATGACGCTATAAATTGTATCAACCTGCGTACTATATATAGTATCATAGTTGTTGACAATGTTATAGATAGTATCCACCTTATTGATAACACTATAAATGGTATCGGTTTTGGTAATCACACTATAAATGGTATCGATTTGCGTTTGATAAATAGTGTCGTAGTTGTTGACAATGCTATAAATGGTGTCCGACGAGTTAATATAAATAGTATCTGTCTTGCTAACAACATTATAAATAGTATCGCTCTGAACAATGTAGATGGTATCAACATTGCTGATATAAATCGTGTCGGCCTCCGTTTGCATTGGAATTACTTGTTGAGCCACAATTGTTTGACCGCAAACCGAGCAGTGTGAACCTGCTGTTAAACCTGTTGATGTGTGAGTTGCTGGCACGGCAGGGTCTGTAACAACGGTGTGGCCGAGAGCAGGAATAACCGTTTGTGCCGATAGAATCTCTCCACAAACCGAACAATGCGAGCCTGATGTGTAACCTGCTGTTGTACAAGTTGCAGCCACAGCAGAATTTGACACTACAGTATGCCCCAATGCAGCAATTTCAGTCTGCTCCGAAAGCACAGTACCGCAAACCGAGCAATGTGAACCCTCGGTGTGTCCTGCCTCTGTGCAGGTTGGTGCAACGGCTGCAGCATCTACCACTTTGGTATGGCCTTTGGCTGGAACGGTTTGTTGGGCCACAAACACCAAACCGCACTCCGAGCAATATTTACCCGCAGTTAAACCTGTTTCTGTACAAGTTGCAGCCACGGCGGCACTCGTAACTTTCGTGTGACCTTTGGCTGGAATGATTTGCTGCGCAACCAAAACTTCTCCACAAATATCACAGTGCTTACCTTCTGTTAAACCTGTCTCGGTGCAAGTAGCAGGAACGGCAGCATCTATAATAATGCTGTGCTCATCCTCGAAAATGGCGTTTAATTCCATATTGGCTGTGACGGTTATTGTGCGTGGATTTTGGGTGTTGCCATCGCTCCAGCGAATAAAACGGTAATTACCCTCGGGATGAGCGGTTATGGTTGTGGTTGTGCCGTGCTCGTACGAGGCAAGTCCTTCTATATAACCGTGTTGCGTATTATTTGCGTTTATAACGTAAACATTAATGGCGAAGATTGCCGTGAATGAATAATTGTTGATATTTATAATGTTTATCGTACGGGTTGCCTCGGTGCTGCCATCATTCCACTCCACAAAATGATAACCTTCATTTGGAGTTGCAGTGATGGTTGCAGAGTGTCCATCGAACACCACGCTATCGCTGGTAGCCACAGTTCCTTCTGTTGTGTTTTCACTTTGTGCACGAAGTTTATAGAATGGCAGAATCACCTTCCATTTCCAAATGCGGGCTGTCTTGTAATCATCGATGTAGTCAATAGGAACGTGAATGGTATCGATAGAGTTAAAAGCATCACTGACTAACGTAGGGGGCACACTTGGCTTGCATACAACATAGTCAATATTGCTGAACCCACTAAAAGCGTCCGTTCCGATGCTTGTCACAGATTCGGGAATAACAATTGTTCGCAAACCTGTGCATTTATAGAATGCCTGATGGCCGATAGTTGCTATAGAATTAGGAATAGAAACTGCATTTAAACTGCTGCAATTGTAAAATGCAGAATTTGCGATTCCTGTAACATTAAATGTATTGCCAGCAATTACTGTTTCTGGTATAACGATTTTTCCTGAATATGACGATGAATATGACGATGATACAGCGACACTATCTTTATTTAGAACTTGATATGTAATATCATTTCTTGTAAATCGCAAAGCAGCATTGCTGAAATCAGCATCGCTTTTGGTTGTAACTGATTTCAAATTACGACAATCGTAGAACGCGCCTCCACCGATGCTCGTGACTGATTTAGGAATGGTGAAGGATGTTAAGTTGTTGCAACCATAAAACGCATTCCCGCCGATGCTTGTAACTGATTCTGGGATAGTGATTGATGTCAAATTGCGGCAATTGTAGAATGCACCATATGGAATATAATTGCTACCTGTAATTGTCACCTCCTTTAACGAGGATGGTATATAAAAATTCTCTCCTTTATAATAATCATCATAATTATCGAAATCTATACCATTATAATACTTTTGATATGTCGCTGAATAACCTGTATTGTATCCATATGTGCCAAATATATATCCCAATGGATACTGATAGATGTCGTCAATTTTATATCGTTTGTTTCCCACGAACGGCAGTGCTATCGATTTTAACGATGAGCAATATCCAAACGCAGACGAACCAATTTCAGTAACAGATTCTGGAATAGTTATTGAAGTTAACCCCTTACATCCATAGAACGCCTCATAACCAATGTATATTACAGTTTGAGGAATGGTGATTGCTGACAAACTGCAACAATTACTGAATGTGTAATCATTAATCCTTGTAACTCCATTAGGGATATTTATAGATGCAAGTTTACTGCAATTACTAAATGCATTTTCACCAATACTTATAACAGAATCACCAATAGTTACTGATGTTAAATCTTTGCAATCACGAAAGGCGTATTTACCTATATTAATAACCGAATTGGGAATCGAGATAGTTGTTAAACTACTTTCTTCAAATGCATTATTACCTATGTTAACCACAGAATTGGGGAGAGAAATTGTTGTTATGCTACATTCTTCAAATGCATTATTTCCAATGCTTACCACAGAATTAGGAATGAATATAGAAGAAATTGCATTACACTGATAGAATGCCTTGTCATAAATGAATTTACAATCATCGTGTATATTACAATTTGTGATTGTGGTTCGCTTTGACCGCATCAAAACCAAATACGGATTTTCTTCGTTTCCAATATAATATGCGTAGTCAAATACATTGTAATCCAAATTGCTGCAATTGTCGAATGCACCTTGACCAATAGTCGTTACTGAATTTGGGATGCTAATTGACACCAAATTGTTACAATTAGCGAATGTATAGTTGCCAATAGTTGTTATTGAATTCGGGATAGTAACAGATGTTAGAGTAGAACAATTTGAAAATGCTCCATTATAATTATTATCATCACGTCCCTGAATACTTATGACTGAAAATGAACAACCATAATTTCTTACAGTATCTGGAATCACAACATCACCCGAGTATGAATTTGCAACAACCTCAACAGCATTTTTGTTCAACACTTTATATCGAATATCATCTTTTATAAAATACAAACCAACCCTTGATATATCCATATCACTTGATATGACAAATGAAGTCAAACTACTGCAACCATTAAATGCATATTGCCCGATGCTTGTAACTGATTCTGGAATACTAATCGAAGACAAACCCTTGCAACCCGAAAATGCGCAGTCGCCGATACTTGATACTGAATTTGGTACGACTATGGATGTTATTTTTTCGCAGTCATAGAACGCATAATGTCCAATGTATTTTACTGATTCAGGGATAGCTATTGATATTAATGTGTTGCAATAATAAAATGCTTCATTACCAATACTTATTAAAGTATTGGGCAGTGTGATTGACGTTAATTGCCTGCAATAATTGAATGCAGAACCACATATATATTTACATTTTTCATTTATCTCGCACGAAGAGATGCTGGTCGATTTAGCCTTAACCAAACATAAATATGGATTTTCGCTGTTGCCTAAATAATAGGCGTTTTCATATTCATTGTATTTTGAATTGTCAAGGTCCCTAAATACCTCTTTGCATATATTTGTTACTGAATTAGGAATAACCACGTCACTTCCATCTCCTATATATGCAGTAATGTTTGTCTTTGTAGAATCGGAATATATAAAGTCTCCATCAATTGTACCATTGAGCGTTAATGCTCCCCAAGGACTACTATAATCATTGTTGAGTCGGCCAAAATAGACAACATTTTTCACATTGTTAAATGCATTATAACCAATGGTTGTTACTGAATTAGGTATGGTTAGAGAAGTTATTTTTTTACAATCATAGAACGCTGATTCACCGATGCTCGTTACTGAATTAGGTATGGTTATAGATGTTAAGTTACAATTATAGAATGCATGGTAGCCAATGCTTGTAACATCGTAATAATCGCCATTGTAATATGCACTCGTTGGTATATCAACAGTAGTGTACCAATAATACCCACCTCCGTTTTCGTATTCATATGTAACTTCTACTGTATGAGTATATGATTCAGGATTACTTGTAATGTTATAGTACAATCCATTGTACTCAAAATCATATGCCCACGCTTGCCCCACAAGCATAATGGCAAAAACTAATGACAAAAACCTCTTCATAGTTGTATATTTTTATAAGTTATTAATTGCTAAATATTTGTTTTTTCGTTCTAAAGGACATTTCAGGATATAAAAAAGCGTGAAAACTCAACTGTCTTCCGCTATCAGTAGGTATTTGGCTTAACCTTGTGTCTACGAAATAAGTTAAGCGCACGCTAAAGCGCACTTTAACTTATTCTCTCCGACACATAGAATCGCCAAATTTTACTGATGGAAAGAAAAAGCCCTATGCTTTTATATCATCATAATTTATTGTCTTTCTGTTCTTTATTTGCTCCTTTTCTAAAAGTTCATAAACTAATTTATAACAAATAATTTAAACGCATTAAAATGCGTTTGGTTGCACTAAAGTAAAAAATAATCAATCACTGCTCTTGCGAGCAGTAAACTTGAAAATGTGAGAAAAAAAAAGGCAGTATGGATCGCTAATCTTCGTCCAATTCGCTCAAATCAAAATAAAGAAGACGTGTGGGCTAATCGTCATCATCCTCATTAAGCGGCACAATTAACAAATTCCTTGTCAACATCACACGAAATCACAAACTTTTTTCAATGCATCGTTGGCTGATAACCATTGATTTTTAATCTTTTATGCAAGGATAGATATTATTTTTGTGTCCGCAAGAGAATCTACCTACGCGCCCACGTTTTTCTCCGCCAGCCGCTGCAAAAGCCCCAGCGCCTTCTCTACTGTCCGCACGCCGTCGAACGAGAGCACAAGTTTGCCGTTTTTCTCCTGCATCTGGCAGGTGCTGCGGTAGCGCTGCACGTTGCCGATGATGGTTGTGAACTGCGGCGACTGGTAGAAAACCGAATTCTGGTCGCTGACGAAACTGATTGTCATCTTGCCGTTTTTCAGCATTATACGCTCCATTCCGAGCCCCACGGCTATCCAGCGCAGGCGCACAACCTGCAGCAACTCGAGAATCGACTGCGGCACGGGGCCGAAACGGTCGGTGAGTTCTGATACAAAGTTAGTTATGGCGGTTTCGTCTTGCAGCGAGTCGATGCGGCGGTAGAGATTGATGCGTTCCGAAACGTTCTCGACGTAACTGTCGGGAATGAGCAGTTCCATATCGGTATCGACGTGACAATCAGCCACAAACTGAATCTCGTCGA
>JAEEPS010000132.1 GCA_016284875.1 Salinivirgaceae bacterium
AGAAGGGCTACACGCCTGAACGCATTGAGGAGTTGACGAAAATCGACGTCTGGTTCATTAAGAAACTGAAAAACATTGTTGATTACACCAAGGTTCTGGGTCAGTACAAAAAGATTGAGGACCTGCCCGCCGACGTTCTGCGTGAGGCGAAACGCCTGGGATTCAGCGACTTCCAAATCGCCCGCTTTGTTGAGAATCCGTCGGGCACAATGGAGAAGGAGATTCTGCGCGTGCGCGACCACCGCAAGAAGAACAACATTCTGCCCGCCGTTCGCCGCATCAACACGGTGGCATCGGAGCATCCTGAATTAACTAATTATCTTTATATGACTTACGGCGTGCAGGAGCACAGCATCAGTTACGCCTACAAAAACGACAAGTCGATAATCGTGCTGGGCTCGGGCGCCTACCGCATCGGCTCGAGCGTTGAGTTCGACTGGTGCTCGGTGAACGCCATCCAAACGGCTCGCAAACTGGGCTACAAGTCGATAATGATTAACTACAACCCCGAAACGGTCAGCACCGACTACGATATGTGCGACCGCCTGTACTTCGACGAGTTGTCGTTTGAGCGCGTGCTCGACGTCATCGACCTTGAGATTCCGAAGGGCGTGATTGTGTCGGTGGGCGGACAGATTCCGAACAACCTGGCAATGAAACTCTACCGTCAGAACGTGCCGATTCTGGGCACATCGCCTGTGTCGATTGACCGCGCCGAAAACCGCAACAAGTTCTCGGCAATGCTCGACCAACTGGGCATCGACCAACCGCGCTGGGAGGCTCTGACAAGTTTCGAGGAGATTGACAAGTTTGTTGACGAGGTGGGCTTCCCCGTGCTGATTCGTCCGTCGTATGTGCTCTCGGGCGCGGCAATGAACGTCTGCTACGACAAGGACCAAATGCGCACCTTCCTGAACGCCGCCGCCAAAGTGTCGAAGGAGTATCCTGTTGTGGTTTCGCAGTTTATGCAGAATACCAAGGAAATAGAGTTCGACGCCGTGGCCAAGAACGGCGAGATTTACGAGTACGCCATCTCGGAGCACATTGAGTTTGCGGGCGTCCACTCGGGCGACGCAACGCTGGTGTTCCCCGCACAGAACATCTATCTGGCAACAGCACGCCGCATCAAACAGATAAGCAAGAAGATAGCCAAAGAGTTGAACATCAGCGGACCGTTCAACATCCAGTATCTTGCTAAAAATAACGAGGTTAAGGTGATTGAGTGCAACCTGCGCGCATCGCGTTCGTTCCCGTTTGTGTCGAAGGTTGTGAAACGCAACTTCATTGAGACCGCCACAAAGATTATGCTTGGCGAGCCTGTTCAGAAGGCCGATTCGTCGGATTTCGACATCGACCACATCGGCGTGAAGGCGTCGCAGTTCTCGTTTGCCCGTCTGCACCGCGCCGACCCGATTTTGAGCGTCGATATGTCGTCGACGGGTGAGGTTGGCTGCCTTGGCACCGACTTCAACGACGCACTGCTGGCCGCTCTCTACTCGGTGGGCTTCCACAAGCCTGAGAAGGGCGTTCTGGTATCGTCGGGCGACGTTCGCGGCAAGGTTGACTTGCTCGACTCGTGCAAAATGCTTCAGGAGAAAGGCCTTAAGATTTACGCCACCGCTGGCACGCAGAAATTCCTTGCCGACAACGGTGTTACCGCCGAGCGCGTTAGCTGGCCCGACGAGCACACTGGCGACGCCAACATCACCGAACTTATGCAGGACCACAAGATTGACCTGGTTGTCAACATCCCGAAGAACCACACTCACCGCGAGTTGACCAATGGCTACAAAATCCGCCGCTCGGCCATCGACCACAATATTCCATTGCTCACAAACGCCCGCCTGGCAAGCGCGTTCATCCACGCAAGTTGCGTTAAGGAAATGGGCGACATTCAGATTAAGAGTTGGCAGGAGTATTGATAATTCAGAATTTTGAATTTAGAAATTAGAATAAAGGGCGGAAATTGGTTTCCGCCCTTTTTGTTTTTCAAACTTTTGTAATTCAAGTTATTGCCGAAGCCGTTTGCTTACAAATCGAAAAAATATGCCGTTGGTTGATAAAAATAGCGCGATTTGTGTGCAGTGGTTTGTAAAAACTTTTACTTTTACACCGTCAGTAATCTTAAACTTTATGAAGATGAAAAAATATGTGGTAATTATGGTTGCAGTAGCCGCTATTGCGGTTTTGTCAGCCTGCGCTTCGTCGAAAGGCAATTGCCCTGCCTACTCGCAAAACAACGCACAACCAACAGAGCAATTGGCACAGCGCTAAATAAAAAACCTCTGATTGAGGTTTTTTATTTAGTATCTGTAAGTTATAATCGCACACCTGGCTTGCCTCAAGTCGGGTTTTGTTGTTTAAGACTCTCACCAACAGGCAGTTGGCGCCGCCGAATCAGTCAAATTCAGTGCTTTTCGTAAAAAGAAAAAAATAGCATAAATCATATTTGTTTTTACAACCCGATTATATACTTTTGAGCGATTTTTGAAAGGGAACGATAAAGAGATTTAAGTTTCTAATTTTTAATACTTTAAAACACAAAAACTATGATTAAAGTTGGTATCAATGGTTTCGGTCGTATCGGCCGTATGGTGTTCCGCGCTGCTGTCGAGAACTTCAGCAAAGACATCCAGATTGTAGGAATCAACGACCTTCTGGACGCTGATTATCTTGCTTACATGTTGAAGTATGACTCTGTTCACGGTCATTTCAACGGTGATGTTAAGGTTGAAGGCAACTTCATGATTGTCAACGGCAACAAAATCCGTCTGACTGCAGAAATGGATCCTGCAAACCTGAAATGGAACGAGGTTGGCGCTGACGTAGTTGTTGAGTCAACTGGTTTCTTCTTGACTGACGAGACCGCTCGCAAGCACATCCAGGCTGGTGCAAAGAAAGTCATCATGTCGGCTCCTTCAAAGGACGCTACCCCGATGTTCGTTTACGGTGTTAACCACAAGACCTACGCTGGTCAGGACATCATCTCGAACGCATCTTGCACAACCAACTGCTTGGCTCCTATCACAAAAGTTCTGAACGACAAATTCGGTGTTAAACGTGGTTTGATGACTACCGTTCACGCTGCAACTGCTACTCAGAAAACTGTTGACGGTCCTTCGAAGAAAGACTGGCGCGGTGGCCGTGGCATCCTGGAGAACATCATCCCGTCGTCGACAGGTGCTGCAAAGGCAGTAGGCAAAGTACTTCCTGCTTTGAACGGCAAACTGACTGGTATGAGCCTTCGCGTTCCTACTTCTGACGTTTCTTTCGTTGACCTGACTTGCGAACTCGAGAAGGCTGCTTCTTACGAGGAAATCTGCGCAGCAATGAAAGCCGCTTCTGAAGGCGAGTTGAAGGGCATCCTGGGTTACACCAACGAGGCTGTTGTTTCAACTGACTTCCGCAACGACTCTCACACTTCTATCTTCGACGAGAAGGCAGGTATCCAACTCGACCCGACATTCGTTAAGGTTTGCGCTTGGTACGACAACGAGTGGGGCTACTCTAACAAAGTGTTGGAAATGGCTCGCGTTATCTCTAAGTAATTTAGATTTAACAAAATATGAGAAAAGCCATCCTTCGGGGTGGCTTTTTTTGTTGAAGGATTGAATAATTGAATGATTGAATGCATCCGTCAGGGCGAAATCGGTAAAAATTTTATCAATTTCGCCCTGAATGTGCCGTTTTAGGGCGAAATCGATGTAAAATGAATCGATTTCGCCGCGCGAAAAAACAACAGCCTTTTACTTGGCAGGAGAAATCTTATTTCCATTCAAATCTTTTCTGCCGATTTTTCCTACATTTACGCAACCAAACCACCTTTGGCTTCGTCTAATTGGTGTTTGGTTTTAGTTTTTTTAATGATTAGAAAAGGAGTTTAAAGGAAAGAGAAACAATTGATTTAAAGACATAGATAGAGCAAAGAGCAATTTCTTTCTGTCTGTTGAAATTTGGCGATTTTAATAATGCGGAAGAAATAATGTTCAAATGCACGCTTTCGGCGTGTGCTTGACTTATTTCGTGCATTATAGGTCACGCCAAATACCTAACAGACAGCGGGAGACGGTCGAGTTTCACGCTTTTTTTATTGTCAAAAATTGAAGGAAATATTGTAGAGACGCGCCGTGGCACGTTTCTACCGAGAATAATGATAAATAATTAATGGTTAAAAATTAGAATTATGAGAATGAAGATTCTTTTTTCGATGGTTGCATTGGCAACAATTATGGTTTCGTGCGGAACGCAGAAACAGGCTACAACCACAACGAAAAGCAATTCATTCGGCGAAGAAATAACTGTTCCGTGTATGGAGTATTCGTATGACGATGTCAACAATTATCGCGCTCTCGGTAGTGCAATTGGCGTTAATATTCAAAATGCACGCACAGAGGCTTTTGAATCGGCAAAGAGTATGCTTGTTCAAAGGTTCGGCGGGAAAGTAAAATCTGTTTCGGAATTATATACGCGCTCAATTTCGGCAGGAAACGCAGACAACGTTAGTCAAATATTGGAAAGCGATATGCAGGTAACTATTGAACGGATGATTGGTGATGCCAAAAAGACCTGCGAGAAGGTTACAAAAGATGAGGCTGGCAACTACAATGTTTTCATTGCCATTCAAGTGTCGAAAAAAGAAATGAAAGACCTTGTTGTTGAAAATGCAGCAAAAGACGAGCGACTTGGCGTTGAACAACATAGAGATGAATTTAGAAAGATATTTGAAAAAGAATTTGAAAATGAGTGATTTGTATAATTCAAAACGTTGTCTGACACTATTAGTTTGTTGTTTGCTGATTTCAGTGAGCGCACTGGCGCAGACAAGACCAGATTGGATTCATAAGCAACCAAAGGCCAAAAACAACACCTATCGATATGCGGTGGAATCGGCCATTGCCAATTCGGAAAACAACGCTAGGAATCAGGCTATTGCACGGGTTTTCCAGACAACAGGTAACCGTCTTGGGCAGCCTGTTGATATGGCTGAAATTAGCAAGGCGGTGCAACGTGGTGATAATTACGATGTTATCTCACGCACGTTCAATATCCCAATAAACAAGGTTTGCGAATACACGGAGCGGCTGCAAAGCGGCGATTACCGCGTTTATGTGCTCTGCCAGGTTGCGGAGAAGGGCAACATTCAGGTGCAATGGACGGCATACAACGATTGCAATGTAACCCAGGAGTTTAAGAATGGTAATGCGCTTTTGAAATCGGCGTTTGTACCAGGATTGGGGCAGATTGGCAAACTGCATTATGTCGAGGGAACGCTGACGCTGATTAGTGAGGCGGCTCTGGCGGGTGCAGGAACGCTCTGCTATCTGAAAGCGCAAGATAAACTCGATGTAATGCGTTCTGACGATGTGAGTTACGCCGATTTTAGCAGCGCCAGAACCGATTACAACCGCTTGCGCGATGCCAGTTATGTGATTTGGGGCGCGGCGGCAGGATTGTATGTTTTCAATCTTTTCCGCGCCTATACTATGCAGCCGAAATATAAAGACGGCATTTCGCTATATCCGACGGTACTGCCTGATAAGGAGCGAGTGGCGCCTGGTCTGGCTGTGAGAGTGAAGTTTTGAAATTGAGAATTGAAAGTTGAAAGTGTCTGAAGTCAAAAAAAAGAAACTATGAAAAGAATTCTGTTTTCTCTGTGCGTTTTGTACTCTCTGTGCACTCTGTGTTCCTGCATAAAAAGTCTTGAAGATGAGGGTATTTACGATAGTACTATCTGTACGGGAACCATTATCAACGACCAGAACAGCCTGCCTGTGGCTGGGATGCGGGTAAGCAAAACCGACGGCAAAACCATTGCCACAGTGGTGGAGACAGCCGCCGACGGCAGTTTCAGCATTGAGGTGACGCCCGAAGATGTGCACCACAACTACTATCTGTGGGTGGAGGCCGACTCGCTCTACGGCAGCCGCAGCGTAACGCTCGAAAAAT